>JAQVVB010000065.1 GCA_028699215.1 Sphaerochaeta sp.
GCGCATTGAAGATTCACCTACCATTGGAGCGGCCATTGCAGGTTTGAGCCTCTAAAGGTCTTTTTACTTCTCCTTCTTTGTAAACCTCCTTAGCCCAAGGCCTTTTTCTTGGTTGCTTTGGAGGTTTATTTATGAATGAGAAAAGAGAACCAGCCATCGGCTGTTCCCCTTTTTTCTTCTGTGGTATCCTTTGTTCATGGGTGATTGCTTTACTTCCCAACAAAGAAGCAGGATCATGTCCTCCATCAAGGGCAAGGATACCAAGGTGGAACTATTGGTCAGAAGATATCTCTTCCGCCAAGGGTTCCGATATCGTATTCATGACAGCCACCTCATGGGGCATCCTGATGTTGTTTTACCAAAATATCATGCTGTGGTGTTCATCAATGGATGTTTCTGGCATGGGCACGAAGGCTGTCCCTATTACAAAGCACCAAAAAACAATACTTCCTTTTGGGAGCAGAAGATTGAAAAAAACAGGGAGCGTGATAAACGAATATCACAATCCCTGCTTGATCAAGGCTGGAGGGTCTTTGTTGTCTGGGAGTGTGAACTCCGAAAAAGAGACGTGAGAGAAGCAACCCTGCAAGGGTTGGTCAACGAAATTTGGGACGTTGACTAGGCTTTGCAGGCAGCCATTTCATTTGCCCGTCCAATCATGTCCCTCTGCCATGCCAACAGGTAGTCATGCCGCGCGTGGTTTATGCCTTCACAGTCTGCAAGGATTCGGAACACCGGTTCTGTTTTGCTTCCCCTCATCCAGATGAAATCAGTTTCTACACCATTCTTATTGCAGAAGACCACTTTCAAACCTCCACTGTACGGAGGATGGCGGAACTCTTCACCCATTCCTTGATGACACTGTGTTCCTTCCATCTGATAGATATGATACCCCTCGATATGCAATTCCTTGAGTTTCTCTTGTCTCAGATCCCATTCTTTGAGGAACAACTCTTCATAGGCAGCCTTCAAGTCCCGGTGGGGAACTGTCACCTGCATTTTTCCTTTCTCTGAAAAGGCTCCGGTGGTCGTGAATGCCGGTAAGGTTGCAAGAATTTTCTCCAATGAAAGGTTGTAGGGCATCTCTTTGTTCGTAGCCATGCACCAGAGTTTGAAAATCTCTCGATTGCTCAACAGTTTTATCAAACTCATGATGGTGTTCATGGGGTCTCTGACCTTTGCCGGATGGGTGATGTTTCCCCCATTCGATCCTTCTCCCAGTATGGGAACGAGGTAGTCTTGCTCTCTCAGTTTTTGGGCAAGTTCAACCACATTGGCTTCTCCCACCTCTGATCGGAAGATGTGTACATTCAACAGATCGCAGATCCTGTCGATTCTCATGGAAGTCGGACCATTGACGGCGACAGCTATTTTGGCTGAGGGGTTTTCCAGTCGGGCTTGGCAGAGCTCGCTGAGCACCACCAAGGCAAAACCACTTTGAGCCTCCAGGATCTTTGCCTTTTTCGAGCTCTCTTCAATATAGACCAAGTTGCCTCTGTCTCCGTCATTATCGGGAACATAGCCAAGCTTGAAGATGTCATTTTTTTTGTAGAGATTTTCAAGTGTTTTTCTGCAAAGCTCGAGGTTTTCTCCTTCAGGGACAATACCATGGACAATCTGTCCAGGTTTGTTGTTGAGTATGTGCACCTGCAACCCTAAGGATTTTAGGAAAAAATAATCGATGCTGACCGATCGGGCACTACCATTGAGTTCTGATACAATGCCAATGGGGTTGAGTAAAGCATTTTCCTGAACCAGTCGGGAAAACGCACGTTGCTTTTGTTCCTCGTTGCTTTTGCAAGCAGTACTGAGAACAAATTTTTCATATCGTTCAAGGCTCTGTCGTTTTTGCCGTTTGACAGAGTTGAGTACATGCAGGTAAGAGTCGTCATCGATTGAAGCAGAAAGCTTCTGAACGTATTCAGAGAGACCCTCTTCTTCCACCAAGGATCGGAAGATGGCAGTGAGCTGATTCGATTCTTTTTCACCAAAGACTCCCCCGTTTCTTCCAAACTTGAATCCGTTGTGCCCGATGGGGTTATGGCTTGCTGATATATACAAAAAGGCATCGGCTTGTTCGGGGTGAAGATTGCAATCGGCCATTATCTCAGGTGCAGCACAGATGAAAAGATAGCGTACCTTGCAACCAAGGGCAGTGAGGGTTCTGCAGACGATGTCTCCGATGACTCTCCCGGTTGGGCGTGCATCCATTCCAACCAAGATGGTAGGGGGTTGGGTTTTCTCTGTTGCAATTGAAGAAATATGTAAGCAACCTGGTTGTGCTGAGGGGACGTTGAGAAAACGGGCAAGAGCGAGAGCGGCGAAGGAAGAGAGGATTGCATCGGCTTCAGAAATACTGGGTGTTGGATCTTCTTCATCGCCGCTCTGTGCAAAAACCTTTCTCCATCCAGAGGAGGAGAGGATCATCGTGCGCTGAGCATCTTGCAGGGCTTGTTTTGTAGGGGTGGGAAAGGAAAGAATATCATATTGATCGTCCGCAATCACTAGATGGCTGATGGTGTCATATATAAGCATAAGGCCTCCACGATGCCAGTATATCATATATTGCGCAGTTTGCAGATGTGAGGTAATGTTGTTTTCATGATACCAGTTTGTGTTGCGATCCACGATCTCTGTTGTTATGCAAAAAGTTCCTTGACGGTGGTGATTCCCACCCTTGAAGCTTTAGGCGTTGAGGTTGCTCCGTTGCCAAGTGCTCTGCTTTCCACCCAGACGGATGGCTTTGATTCCTATTACTTTGAACATACCCATCAAGCCATGGTCGGCGTGCTTGATTCTTGGAAATCCTTGGCGTTGGACTTTGATGCTATCTATACAGGGTTTCTCGGTTCTTCCCTGCAGGTTCATTCCATTGAACAGTTCATCGCTTCACAAAGAAGTAGTCACTCTCCTTTGGTCGTCATCGATCCTGTATTGGGTGATGATGGCAAAACGTATGGGCCGGTGGATGATGCCATGGTCAAAGCCATGCGTTCCTTGGTCTGTCATGCAGATGTCATCACTCCCAATTGTACGGAGGCTGCCATTTTGTTGGACAGGGAACTTCCCTCCATGTTTACCGGCGAGCTTGCTCTACAGTGGGCAGGGCAACTTTCAAGCATGACCAAGGCTTCAGTGATCATCACCAGTGTGCAGTGTGAACAGGGAAGTGCTGTAGCTTTTCATCATGAAGGAAAAGGATCTCTCATCAACTATGAAAAACTCTCATATTCCTATCCCGGGTCGGGAGACCTGTTTGCCAGCATCCTGACGGGATTGTTACTTGGTAAGGAAAGCTTCCAAACTGCAGTAGAGGAAACTGTGCGCCTAAGCACCCTTGCTCTGCAGAGAACACATCAAAGTGGATATCCAAGAAGACACGGCATAGCTCCCTCTTTGATCATGGATGAGCTTGTAAAGGACAGAAAACCGTATGTCAGTTGATTATCTGGTGGTTGCTTCCTCAAAAAGAGAATTGGAAGGATTCCTAACAAAAGAGCATGAACCCGTTCCCTATGCTGGTAAACTCATAGTTTTTGCATGTGTAGGGGTGGGAAACGTTCAGGCTGGAATCAACACCTTGGATGCGATATACAGATATCAACCAAAAGCGGTCCTCGGTTTGGGGTATGCTGGAGGCATAGATCCTGCTCTGCAAATCGGCGATGGAGTTGTAGCAACCTCAGTTGTCCAATACGATGTGGACCTTCAGTCTTTTGGCCTTAAACGTGGTGAGGTCTTTGGACCTCAAAGCAAGCAGGTGCTTGGCGAAATCACGTTGTTTGCTCCTTATATGGAAGGAACCAGACAGGGCAAGATGGGAAGTGCCAATCAATTTTTGCTTCGATCCTACCGGGAGGCGAACCCTTGGCTTGTTGATGAGTTGTCTTTGGTTTCTTCAGATATGGAGAGCTATGGGATTGCCTTGTCTGCCGTAAAGAAAGAGATTCCCTGTACGATTTTCAGGGTTGTCAGCGACGACTCGCTCGGGCACAGGCCGAAGGATTATAAGAAATTCTGTCTTCAAGCCAACCAGAAATTTGTAGATTTCCTCTATAAGCTGCTGGAGAGTCCCAAAGAAAAATCACCAACCAATTTATAGACATTCCCATCCTTCTCCAAGGTGATGTTTCGATTGGGAAAGTAGCGCGGTATGAGCGTGCGGATATAATCAACGGCTTCCCTCTCTATCTGTTGCTTGTCCTCTTCTTTGACTTTTGAGAGCGTCCGTATTTCCACTGAGACGATGTATCCTCTTCCATGGTTACTGCCATATCCCAGGGTGAACTGTGTTCCCGTAGAGAAAAGCCCGTCATATGCAACACTCGAGGCTTTTCCCCTTGCCAGACGATTGGGGTGCAGAGGATATTTCTTTCCGAAGGTATCTTCCATGTGATGATCGAGCTCATCACACATTTTTCGCATGATGCCTTCCAATTCCACCTGTTTGGGATGGGTGCTCATAGAAGAATGCCCTCTTCATGATCGTCGCTGGTCTTGATGTTGTACCGGGAAAGAAAGGAGTAGTAGGACGACAATGCTGGATTGTCTTCCTTTTCCATTTCATAGTCCTGTGTGCTGTCTTCGGAATCAAGAAGGGGGAGAGGAGGTTCAACTTCTTTTGGTCCTAGCGTCAATTGGTCGAAATTGGTGCGTTTGGCGATGCGCTCAGCATATGAGCGGATCGCTTCTTCATTCTGATGGTAGATGTTCAGACCGCCTTCTTTCATCATGGTGAGAGCACCCGCACTTGTATCGTCAAGCCTGATCTTTTCTCCTACTGTACCATGGACTCGTGTATACGAGAGATCAGGGATATCCTGGGCGATATAATCGGTTGTCTGGATTTGTGAGCAGGCATAGATTTTCTGGATGGGAGTGCCTTTTGCTGGATCAATCCACCCAATGACACCGGTCCCGGAGCCACTGATTTTGAAAATGAAGTCGCTGCTTGCCGTAGAAAGAGAAAGGATGTGGAACTTTTTAGCGTGGGGATAGAGTTTCTTCGCTTCACTATAGGCAAAAAGTGCCGGGTTGTTCGCGATCATTCCTCCATCGATCAGGGTCTGCATGGTCTGCTCTTCCCTGTCGAAGAGATAAGCCGGCTTGAAATAGGTAGGGGCAGCACTGGTAGCCCTTCCCGCTTCCCAGAAATGAAACCCATGGCTGTCTCTACTGGAGATGGGAAAAGGTTTGCCGTTTGCAGCATCATAGGTCATCACCATCACCGGTACAACTGCCTCTTTGAGTTCAATTTCCCCAAAGGTGGATTTGAGATATCGTTCCAATGGCTCGCTGTCGTATTTATCGGTAAAGATTTGGGAAAATATCCTTCCTTGGTTTCGGGGAAAGATTTCTTTTCCGTGTTTAACATACAGACTTTCCAGAACATTGGTTTTTATACCAAAGGGGAGTGTTCCCGAGAGGTGTTCTGCAGGATTCCTCCTAAAGAACCGGTCTCTGAGCGTTATTGCATCCTGTTCATAGATATAGCTGATGAAACGACCATCGCTCTGTAAGTTTGTCTTTTCCACTGGAGCAGTCAAGGCAAGTGCAAGCAATCCTCCCGTGGAAGTTCCTGCAATGAGATCGAAGTGAGCGTATAAAGGTCTGTTATCCCCCAGCTCTTCGAGAAGAGAGGTGAGCTTATCAAGGATTACTGCGGGGATGATACCACGCATTCCTCCTCCATCGATGGAGAGGATATACCGTTCTTCCTGTTCTTCTTCCTGGTTTTTTTGCTTGAAGAAATCCAATATTGCCATACTGTTTAGAGTGATATATTTACCCTTGAGGGTCAAGCATTTTGGAGTGAAACGGATTTGATGCTTGTGTGAGCATTATCTCAATAGTAAATAATATAGGTCTAAACTATACCGAAATAGGAATACTAAAGAAGAATATATATTAGAACATCCATTTGTGGATGACTGGAGTAGAAGAGCAACATTAGATACACTACTAAGGATAAGGAATTTGGAACATGATGGAACAAACGCATCTTTTGGATGCCTACAGACAATGTGAGCTATGCCCCAATTATTGTCGAGTTGATAGATCGAATAAAAAAACAGGACGATGTGGAGAGACTGATGAGGTCCGCGTTGCTTGGTCTGGGCTGCATCGAGGTGAAGAGCCTCCTGTCACGGGAAAGAACGGATCTGGAATGATTTTCTTCTGTGGTTGTCCGCTTCATTGCGCATATTGCCAAAACCACCAGATTTCTGGGGGCATCTATGGAGGTGATCCTTCCATTGGTGTAGTTGTCACCGTTGAAGAGCTTGCAACCTTGATGCTTTCTCTCCAGGATTTCGGTGCCGCCAATATCAATTTGGTGACAGGGACTCATTTCATTCCCTCTATCGTTGCAGCGATTGAACAAGCACGAATACGAGGTCTTGAGCTTCAGATTGTCTGGAATACTTCAGGCTTCGAGTCAAAAGAAGGCCTGAAACTCATTGATCCCTACGTCGATTTGTATCTCATCGATGTGAAGACCTTGGATGAGAAAGTTGCCAAGACCTTCTGTGGCCTTCCTGCATATAGTGCTTCTATCCTGCCTGTCATGGAGTTCCTTAAAAAGAGACATCCAAAGGTGGTCGAGCTTGAAGATGGCAGCCTGCAAGGGTTGTTGGTGCGGCATTTACTTTTTCCTGGAACAATTGATGCTACAAAGGAATTTCTGAAGTATTTTGCCAAGGAATTGAAAGATTCTGCATATCTGTCATTGATGGTGCAGTTTGTACCCCCACTCAACGATGTAGTGTTTCCTGAGATCACTGAAGACGACTATGACGAGTTAATCGCACTCATGGACACTTTGGAGATTGAAGATGGGTTTGTGCAAGAACTCAGTGAAAACATCTCTTGGATACCTGATTTTTCTCAGGATATACCTTTCCCGAAAGGGTTTGCCGATGTCCTCCCTTTCTTTTTGGAGTTGAAGCACAGATAGAAACAGAGCTTCCAGATAGACTGGAAGCTCTCTATAAAATCAGCCGATCACTGTTCCGACAAATTCTTCGCCGTTGAGAATCGCCATGGTGTTCTGGATGTTTCGTCCATCAGCACACACTACCTTCATGTTCATTTTTTCAGCTCTTTTAGAAGCAATGGGATCGAAGGGGGTGTTCTTTCCGGGAGTCCAATTGTTGCCTACCATCAGACGGAACTCTTCCCAACTGATGGTGTCCAGGGGTTTTGCCTCTGGGTTGGTCTTCGGGTCGTCGGTGTATACTTTCGCGATATTCGAAAGGTTGATGATGAGTTTTCCTTCGAACCGTTCTGCCAAGATGACTGCATCGTTATCTGTAGAGAATCCAGGTTTCCAGCCAGCGGCAACTAAAACCTGTCCCTTGAAATTGATGTGCCCGGTCGGGTCGGTGATAAGATTATCGGTGCAAAGGTCGCTGAACATTGCCTTGACGAGCTGTCCATTGATATGAGTCGCTCGGATGCCAAGCCAGTCTTGTTCTTCACTGGGTGCATCGTCGATGATGTTCCGTAATGCTTCCTGATACACTCGTGCAGGAGCTCCGCCGCCACAAACCAGAATGATCTTTCGTTTCTTGTCTTTCTTCAAATATGTTCTCAGATTCTCGTTCAATTGCTTGAGAAAGGTGAAATCCACCTTATCAGGAGCAATGATAGATCCGCCTAGTGATATGACTGCCAAATTATTCATCAAATCCTCCTCGTCCATACTACCAAATTTTGCTCATACGCTCAATCATTGAAGCGAATGAACGAGATCATTCTCAAAAAATATGATGATACACATTCTTCAAGAAATAACGCTCATCAACAACAAGAAATATGGGCGAGATTTCAAGAAAGCAAACGATGGTAGAATAGAGCAAGACCTGAGTGCTGGTATCAGTAAGAAAGCTGTTTTCAATACTTTGCTTTGCGAAGCCCCAACTACTTTTCAGTTTCAGGAACCTCCAGGATGTCGATCAGCTCTTCAGGCTCAAGTCGGAATGGTGAGCCTTTGCCTTCAAAGAACCCATGGTCAGCTATGAAGTGGATGTGCAGGTCCGTATAAACTATTGTTTTCCCTTTCTCTTTGTTTATGACGGTGGTGTTGATCTTTCCATACATGCCCTTTCCTCCAAAAGGTGAGGGAAGCATGCCTCTCACGGATTCCACCTTCACATCGAATTTCTCATCGATGGTGATGAACTCTCCTAGTCCTGCAGATCCCAACTCCTTGAAGTGTCGCATCCTGTTTGCAATGGTTTGGGCATTTGTGTTGTGTTTGCGTATCGTCAGACTGTCACTTGCGATGATATCTGCAAGATTGCGTTTATCCTCGCCTAAGAAACCATCAAGGGTGATCACGCCTTTTTTCATTTGCTGCTGTATTTTGTCATATTCAGGTAGTTGTTTCATCACTATCTCCTTGTCATGAGAATTTGTCATAGAAAATGTTCTCTGCAGGGACTTCCAATTCGTTGAGAACCTTGGTGCAGGCGTCGATCATCCCAGGGCTTCCACAGAGATACGCTTCGCATTTGGGCCCTTCTTTGACCATGTTTCGCACCACATCGGTAATGAGGCCGACTTCACCTTCCCAGTTATCCTCAGGCTTTGGTTCACTCAAGGCAGGTATGAAGGTGAAATTAGGCATTTTCTCTTCCAGTGCATGCATTTCCTCAAGGAGAAAGAGGTCGCGTTTGGAGCGTGCTCCGAAGAAGTATACGGCTTTCCGTGTAATACCTTTTTTCGCCATATCAAGGAGCATCGATTTGATGGGGGCCATTCCAGACCCTCCTGCGATGAAGATGATGTTTTTGTCGGTATCCCTGAGATAGAACTCCCCATAAGGGCCGTTGATGGTGACTTCATCTCCCTGCTTGAGGTGTTTGTGCACATAAGTGGTGCATATCCCGTTGGGAACCAAACGGATTTCCAACTCAACGTGGTTGTTGTCATCAGGAGAGGAGGCCATCGAGTATGCCCGATACACGCTTTCATCAGAATTTTCGTATGCTGGTACTTCAAATTGTATGTATTGACCGGCTTTTGCATTGATTTGCAGGGGGGCTTTCAGACGGAGTTTCACTTCCTTGATGTCGTGCGTCAGGTCACGGATACTCTCCACAACGGTTCTGAATTCCTTGACGAGGAAAAGTTCCTCAGGGATGCGGATTGCTACATCCGTCTTCACTTTGAACTGGCAGGAGAGCCTGATGTGTTGTTTCTTTTCTTCTTCCGATATCCAAGGCAATTCGGTGGGAAGATACTCACCACCTCCAGAAACAACCTCTACCTTACAAAGTCCACAAGCACCACGTCCTCCACAGGCAGAAGGGATGAACACTCCTTCTTGGTTCAGAGCCTTGAGCAGGGGCTGGCCTCCTCGAACCTCCAACTCTTTTGCTCCGTCATTGATTGATATCTTCACCATCCCATAGTTGCCTATCGTTGAATCGGCTATGACCATGAGCAGGGCAAGAAATACTGAGATGAGACTGATGATTCCGATGCTTATCAGTAGTGTGATCACCATCATGCGCTCCTTAGGATAGGGATATCATGCCAGAGAAGCCCATGAAGGCCATGGCCATGAAGCCGGCGATTACCAAGGCGATTCCAGGACCTTCCAGGCCAGGGGGGACGCTGGCATTCTTCAGTTTTTGTCGAATACCTGCCATCGCGATGATGGCGATGAACCAGCCTATTCCGCTGCCCAGTCCAAAAAAGAAAGAGGTTATGAAGGTGTATTCCCTGATGACCATGAACAGACTCACTCCAAGAATCGCACAATTGACTGTTATGAGCGGTAAAAAGATACCCAAGGCTTGATAGAGGTTTTCACTATAACGTTCGATGGTCATCTCTGTAAGCTGCACGAATGCTGCGATGACAATGATGAATACAATGAACCGCAGGTATTCCAACTCAAAGGGAATAAGCAAGTATTGGTATACCAACCAGTTGAGTGGGGTTGTGGTTGCCATGACGAAGATGACGGCAACGCCCAGTCCCACTGATGTTTTTAGTTCTTTGGAGACAGAGAGGAAAGAACACATTCCCAAATAGTTTGTGAGTAGGATGTTGCCTGTAAAGATCGAGGCGAAGAATACAGCGAAAGGCATGATGGAATCAGGCATGCTTGGCCTCCTTCATAATTGTTTCACGAATGACCCAGATGATGATGGCAAGTACGAAGAATCCTCCAGGGGGCATGATCATGATCGACCAGTTCGTCCACCAGGTTCCCAAAATCCTATATCCCCAGAGGCTGCCGGTTCCCAAAAGTTCTCGTATGAAGGCGATGATCAGCAGTACATATGCATAGCCCAGTCCTGAGGATAAGCCGTCGATGAGTGAAAGCATTGGTTTGTTCTGCAGTGCAAAGGCTTCAATACGGCCCATGACGATGCAATTGGTGATGATGAGGCCGACATAGGGCCCAAGTTGCTTCCACATCTCAGGATAGTAGGCTTTCAACACGACATCGACAATGATGACGAAGGTTGCTATGACCATGGTTTCCACCATCATACGGATCCGTGACGGGATGTGGTTGCGAAGCAGCGATATGGTCCAGCTGGAAAAAGCTGCGGTGAACATCACGCCCAAGGTCATGACCATGGTGTTCTGTAGTTTGTTGGTGACCGCCAAAGTAGAGCAGATGCCCAAGATCTGGACGAAAACAGGGTTGTTTTTACCAAGAGGCTCCAAAAACGTTTTACGTATCAGGTTTTTTGCCATGTTATTTTCCTCCACCAATGATGCGCTTGGCATCTTGTGATGCTCGATTCGCCAGATTTCTGAAATACTCTGAAGTGCGTGATGCGCCGGTTATGGAATCCACTTCATTGTCAAAAAGTGAGGTCCCTTCCTCGACCAGGGTGAACGGGGCCTTCTTTCCTTTGAATTGGGCGGTGAACCAAGGTTCTTCGATACGAGCTCCAAGACCAGGTGTTTCATTTTGGCTTACGATGGCAACCCCTGAA
>JAQVVB010000066.1 GCA_028699215.1 Sphaerochaeta sp.
GATGGTTTCATAGAGTTCCACACTTCCTCCGAATGTCTTGGCAAGGAAGTCGATTGCAACATCAGGATGCTTGGAGTTGGCCATGACCATCCAGCCGGATCCACCCTGACTTGAGTAGTTGACCGAACTGGCGATGTTGGCGAAACGGGGAGTATTGGTTACTGCCCACTTCCCGCTCTGGGAAGGTTCAGCAGAAATTGAACCGACAATCCAGCAACCATTGATGGTGGAAGCGACCGTACCATTGTTCAATGTAGCAATATACGCATTCCAGTCCTGGACGAGGACGCATACGCCGCTCTCTACCATTTCCTTGGTGATTTTCAAAGCTTCTTTCAATACGGTATTGTCTTTGATATAGGCTTTGCCATTCTCATCGAACATCCAGGTCCCTGCACTTTGGAGCATCAGCATCGGGAAGTCAGGTTCATTGGCAACGGTGGAAATCATGGCAACCCCGGTCTTCTGCTTTACGATCTTGCCGAGTTCAATGAATCTTTCCCAGGTGATGTCAGTGAAATCAGAAACCTTCAAACCTGCTTTTTCAATGATGTCACTGCGCAGGAAGGTTCCTGTTGCTCCATTATCGAAGGGAACACCATAGTTCTTTCCGTCCACGGTCCCTACATCAACCTTGAACTGTGCAAACTGGCTGAGGTCGATCTTGCCGTTCAATGCAACATAGGCTTCAGGATAGTTCACTACATTCTTCTGGATTGCGTTGTCCTGCATCAAGATGATGTCAGGGAGATTCGAGGTCGCATTAGCACTCAAGGATGTAATGAGTTTCTGCTGGAGATCGGCCCATGGGGTCTCAACCACTTCAACCGTTACATTCGGATGATCGGCTTTGTAGATTTTTCCAGCTTCATTCATTGCATAGATGTTGAACATGGGGTCCCAGCACCAAACAGTGAGTGTGACAGGGGCATTCGGGTCGGTAACTGCAGGAGCCGTTTCAGCTTTTCCAGCAGCAAATACCAAGCTCGAGGTGAGCAGTAACAGAACCATTGCAACACAGATGGTCTTTTTCATACCATTTCCTCCTAGTGTTTTATGAGCAATACAAGAACAACGTGTTTCAGCTGTTTTCATTACTATCATAGGGGCCTTCTTTCCATCCCGAAAGTTACAGAAATACCGCAAAAAAAGTTTTTTTACGATTGCAGAAGTACAAATGTACCAGACCCCTCCACAAATTATGTTATACTCGTTACATGGATGCATCTAACAAGCCTGCGAATTTGTTCAGACAGGTCAACCAAGGTATGGTCCTTCTTTTCCTTGGGACCGCATTACTGCTCTTTATCCTACGCTATGGCATCAATGGAGGAACTTCCCCCACTCCGTTTGAATTCTACCGGACATTTTTTGCTTTTTTCATACTGTTCACCCTTACGACGATGTTGCTCACCTTCGATTTCAATCCATTGGGTACGTTCCTCCTCCTTTTCCTCTCTTTTACCGCTTTGGTGGTAATCGACTATTCACTCACTGATTTCCTCACCATCCGATTGTTTCTTTGTCTTGCCTTGCAGATGGCTGTTCTCAGCAGGGTCCAATGGCCATATAACATGGGAATTACTGCTCTGTTTTCAGTTTGTTCGACACTCTTGCAGGATCTTCCTCCTTTTTTGGGAGAGAACACCATTGCAGGCAGTCTATTTCCCATTGCATCGTTTGAAATCATTTCCTTTTTCATGTTGTTGCTCTTTTCAGGCATCCTCCACTCTTTGGTGGTGAAATACCATGACAACTACCATAAGGCAAAAGAACAAATCGAAATCCTCAACGTCACCATCACCAAACTCACGGTTTTCAGCCAAAGTCTCCAAAGTTATGCCCGCACAGCTGAACAGCAGGCGGCAAAGAAAGAGCGCTTCCGCATCTCCAGGGAAATTCATGACATCTCGGGATATATGTTCACCAACATCATAGCCATGATGGATGCCATCATAGCAACAGGATGTCGTTCAAGTGAAAAAACCAGTGAATTATGCATGCTGGTAAGAAGCCAAGCGCATGATGGGCTGAGAGAAACGCGGAAAGCCCTCCATTTGTTGAGAAACACTGAAGACGATCGGGAACAAGGGATCCGTGCAATCTATAAAATCAAGAAGATTTTTGAAAACACCACAGGAGTATCAGTGGATATAGAAGCTGGCAACCTCCCTTCCACCTTTGGTGATGAGATCGATCTCATTCTGTTTCGGGTGGTGCAAGAAGGATTGACCAATGCACTCAGGCATGGACATGCGACGCGTGTGCGCATTCTGTTGTGGATAGTGGATGGCTCGGTCCAAGTCATCGTGCTCGATAATGGAACCGGTGCAAAGAAGATAATCAAAGGCATAGGTTTGGCAGGTATGGAGGAAAGAATCAGCTTGATGCAGGGTACTGTGCAAGCAATGAATGCTCCCGAAGGTGGTTTTCAATTGACAGTCACCATTCCCATAGGGTGTGAAAGCCAAGGAGAAAATGTAGATGATCCGCTTATTATTGGTTGATGACCAGCCCTTGTTCGTAGAAAGCCTCAAGATGTCACTTGAAGGATATGTCGATGATTTTTCTGTGGTGGGAATAGCTAAAACTGGAATATCCGCCATTGCCATGGCAGATGAATATACACCGGATGTCATTCTTATGGATGTACATCTACCTGATATCAATGGAGTGACGGCGGCCAAACGGATTCTGGAAAAGAACCTGAATATCAAGATCATCATGCTCTCCACCTATGACGAAGACGAGTATGTCAGGGAAGCTTTGCGTATCGGCTCTTCAGGCTATCTGCTCAAGGACATCTCCCCTACTGAATTGATTGCCGCCATCAGGGCTTTGCAATCCGGTTTGGTTCAGATTTCTCCAAAGATCGCTTCGAAATTGATCAATGCAATGTATGATGGGACCAGTCCGAAAATCCCTGAAGTATCCAATCGTTTTGAATGGTTCGACACACTTACCGATCGGGAAAAGGAGATTTTCGGCTTGATAGCCACTGGGTATGACAACCAACAGATCGCCGACAAGCTCAATCTTGCCGAACAGACAGTGCGCAACAACATCAGCACCATCTACTCCAAGCTGGAGGTCAAGGACCGATTTGAAATCATACGCCTTGCCAACCAGATTCATTATCACTAGGAACAATAAAAATTGTCACCATGCAAGGGAAAGCGTTGTTATGATAGTGTCGGAAAAAAACACTTTATCCGGTTTTGTCTTGTATAAGGATGGTGACTATGAAAAAGATGAGAATTGGACTATTGATTATCCTGATTGTATTGATCGTGGGAGTTGGGAATCTCTCTGCAAGAGACACGCCGATTGCTTTGGGATTTCAAGCTGGTTTTGCTGCCACTGGTGTGGTTGTCGACGTTGAACTTGGAACGTTGTCCTTGAATGCAGGTGTCAACTATCCGCTCGGGTATTCCTATATAGCTGCTTTGGCGGATGCAGACAGTGAAGACCAATTTCCAAAGCTTGCTACCCTTACTGCAGATGTTTCCTCTGCCTTTGCCTTAAGCGAAACCTTTGACGTGAAAGTAGGTATCGGAGGGATCATCCTTACCAATTTTGGTCCTGCGTTCGGCGGTCTGGTCGGACCCGTGTTGAAGGGAGAGTACTGGATGCCTGAAAAAAACATGGGACTGTTCCTCAACATCAATGTTCCTGTCATGCTTTTCGGTGGTGTAGCCGAAGATATAGGCGACGTATCAGGTGGAGAAGTGTTTTTCAGCCCTTGGTTGCCTTTGGCAGGACTGCTCACCACAACCGTGGGTGTCCTATACGGATTCTAACAAGATCAGAAAACATCAGAAATCTTTCAAAAGAGCGTGTAATCATTCATTGATCCCACGCTCTTTTTATATGAGTACATATACCATTACCACAAGCGACAACAAAGTAAAACATATGACATCTCCTTATATATAATATGCGAGTTAAGTCAGTTTTTTGCATAAATTTTCATATTTAATGCAATTAATATTTTACTATATAATCTTTTCATAAATTTATTGACAAAATAAGAATTCCGTCTAGATACTATTCAATACTTGCATTATCGCAAAAGACAAGAGGAGAGAGGACAATGAACATTACGATTATTCTCATCGTTGTACTGTACATGATCATGATGTTGGCGATTGGATATTATTCATCCAAGAAGATCGAATCCAACACTGATTTCATGGTTGCAGGAAGAAGACTGGGCCCCCTTTTGATGGCAGGAACCCTAGCCGCTACAGAAATAGGCGGAGGCAGTTCCCTCGGAGTGGTAGCCAATGCGTATGGACCTTGGGGTATGAGCGCAGCATGGTACATCATTGCCATGGGTATCGCCTTTATGATTCTCATTCCACTCGCTCCGAAATTCAGAGGCTCTCAGGTAAAGACCGTCCCTGAGTATTTCAGAAGAAGGTATGACAAGTTCTCCGGTGGATTCAGTGGAATCATCATGCTTATGGCCTTGATTGGTCTGACCGCTGGTCAGTTCAAGGCTTCCGCATCCATTCTCGAAGTAATGTTGGGAATTGACTATACCACCAGTTTGATCATCGTCACGGTCGTCATCACTGTATATGCTGTTATGGGTGGACTCTGGTCGGTCACATTAACCGATTTCATCCAGGTCTTTCTCATCGTCATCGGTATGGTCATCGCCATTCCCTTTGCACTCAAGCTGGCGGGAGGTTGGGATACCATCCGTTCAACCGTGCCTGCTGAACACTTCAGCCTGACCAAGGGCATAGGTGGTTGGGGACAGATTGCCGGGTTCGTCGTCATGTATGTAGCTACCTTTTCCGTTGGACAGGAAGCTGTCTCCCGCTACTATGCCGCCCGTGATGGTAAAGCCGCAGTACAGGGAACCATCATTGCCGCCATCATCAATTTTGTCTTCGCTTTCATTCCGGTAATCCTTGGTCTTGCAATGCTGAGTCTGTTCAACCAGAACCTGCTCGACAGCAGTGTCGTGGGAGCTTTGGCCAACAACACAAGATATGCCCTTCCAGTGCTTGCAGTAAGTGCCATGCCTGCAGTCGTCACCGGTATTCTCTTTGCAGGCATCATCAGTGCGACGATGTCTTCTGCAGACTCCGATCTGCTTGGAGCTGGTTCGATTTTCAGCAACGACATCTACAAGATTTTCATCCGTAAAGGTGCAAGTGACAAAGAAGTCATGAAAGTTACGAAAATCACCATGGTTATCGTAGCTCTCTTCTCTTTGGTTACAGCACTCTATGCAAACAACATTCTCACCTTGTTGGCGTTCTCCTTCACACTCAGAGCAGCTGGAACCTTCATTCCGTATGTAATGGGTCACTTTTGGAAAAAATCCTCAAGTGCCGGTTCCATCGCCTCCATTCTCATCGGCAGTGTGGTGTTCTTCCTCATGGATAGGAACATCCTTCCTTCTGTTCCCAAGGTAAACGACATCATCCCAGCCATTCTCATCAGTCTGGTTGCCTTCTATGCATTCTCTTTGATCTTCCCTCCCAAACAGGAAGGTACTGAGCTTATGTATGAAGAGTAGATAAGACGTATCAGATACGACTGAAAGAAGCCGTCACGGTAGTGGCGGCTTTCTTTTAGTTTAGAGTGTAAAGTGATCAGCGATTGATCCAATACTGCTTGGGAACTGGATTTGCCCCCTCCCAGATGATTTGTCTGAAGTGTACAGGATCGGTGTTTCCTTCTGTATTTACAAAAAGCACCTGACTGTTTTCATCCAATCCAAGTTTGGTCTTCAGCTCGTGTAGTCCTTCTTCCTGCATGATGGAAGCAAAGGCCCCAAGGGTAACTGCACCACTTTCGCCACTTATGATGAACGGGTCACCTTGAAGCGGGGTTGCATACATTCTCATTCCCTTTGCAGCAACGTAGTCAGGAACCTTCACGAAAGCATCAGCATCTTCACTGAGGATTTCCCAGGCAATGGGACTGGGATCGCCGCAGGCAAGGCCGGCCATGATGGTATCCAAGGACCCAGTAACCGAATGAGGCTTACCGTCATTGATTCGGGCACTTTCAAAGATACACGGTGCATTTTCAGGTTCAACGACAATACACTTGGGTGCATCCTGTCCAAAAAGTGCATGATAGAAACCAATGACTGAAGCAGCCAAGGCTCCTACTCCTGCCTGAATGAAGAGATGGGTCGGTTTTACAATACCTACGCCGGAAAACTGTTCTTGGGCTTCACCGAGCAGCGTGAGATACCCTTGCATGATCCATGTGGGAATCTCAGTATAGTTGTCCCAGCTGGTATCACTGATGATGACCCAATTGTTCTTCTCTGCATCAATGGCGACCTGGCGGACGGCATCATCGTAGTTGCCATCAACGATGACGACTTTTGCCCCGTTGCTCTTGATGGCATCGATTCTGCGGATGGTGGTTTCAGAATGGACATAGATCACGCATTTGAAACCAAGCTTCTTCGCAGCCCATGCTATACCACGGCCATGGTTACCATCAGTGGCGCTGGCAAAGGTGATGTCCCCAACCTTATCCTTCACTTCCTGAGAAGCGAGATACGAGAAGGGAGTGTCTTCACCGAGAATCCCCAACTGTTTCTGCAAATACCTATAGAGGGCGAAAGAACCGCCAAGGACTTTGAAACTATTCAGCTGCAAACGGCTGGATTCATCCTTGGTCCAGATTCCTCCTACACCGAACATATAGGCGAGATTGGGAAGCCCTCGTAAGGGACTCATCTGATAGCCAGGAATCTGCGAATGAAAACGTCTTGAGGTGGTTACGTTCTTCATTGAGAAAAGTTCCTTGGCAAGATCGACATTCTTGACTTGGTGGTCACGAATTATCCAAGAGATATCTTGTTGTATATCGTTCATTACATCCTCCACATGGAAAATTGATTAATAGTTTATTTTTATTCTTATTTACTACTTATTTCATGAATTTTTCAAGTACTTATTACCGATATGATGAATTTTTTATTACTATATCAAATAAATGGAACTAAAGTCCAAAAAATTCACAATGAGCATATTACAGTGAGGAGCCTGGTCTTAGTACCGATATCGTAATCCAATCTGACCCAAGAAATTTATCCGCAACTGTTTGAGCAATTCCCCCTCAAGAGGATAGATGAATGCGCCATACCCGAATTCCAAGGGGATGGAGATATGGTTGAGCAGTATCAATTCCACACCAATGCCCCCACCAAGGCCAAAAAGAGGAACGAAAGGAAGCATTTCTTCTTCCTCATCGTCCCAAATCATATAGCCTGTATGATTGATACCTAAAAATGCATACAGTTGGCCATTGAACCAGTTTGCATAGGTATCGCTATAAAGCGTGCGTTGCCACTCCAAACCAAGAGAGTATTCTAGATAGGGTTCATTTTCAGGATTTCCATCATAGAGCAATCCGACAGTCATCTGCAGTGCATTGGTTGTATTGATCCGTTGATGGTAACTCAGCCCCCATCCCGACAACACGCCCAATTGGGCACCAAGAGCATGTGTATAGGTATCATAATCCGTCATCTCATCGGATGTGAGGGAATGAAGAGGCAACAAGAGAAGAATGAGCACAAGCACAATCCCATCTTTTGTTTTCATAGCTTATTGTAGTGGAGTATTTTATTGCAGGCAAGAGATGGACATGCAGTGAAATGCAAGGATACTCTACATATCCTGAAATTGGCGATTGCTTGAGTATCATGCGAGAAAATAATTCAATAATCAATTCGGGAATATTTGTGCAAACTTAAGGTTCAAGGAGAAGGCCTGGTATGGTGCGCTTGTACAAATCCAGCGTACAGGTCCGCATTTACTCGCTTTTTTTCTGGTTAGCGGTAACACAGGGGGCGGGTAATTCAAAGAGAGATTGGTTCAATACGTATCCTTTGCTTGAAAAAATGAAAGAATTATCCCCTACGTTGGTTGTAATCTTGGTTTACATATCGATCGAATAGTTTTTTGGTTGCTATATTTGATCAATAAGGGTACTATTAGTTCGTAAATTACGAATTTATAACAGGAGCATAACAATGGTAGTCATGGACCTGACACTGAACAATATTTTTACCTTCAATGATTTTCATATCAATATGGCATACCCAAAAAAAATCGTGAACTCTAGCATTGAAAATGAGTTCTTGAATGAATGTCCTAACTTCAGGTACAAAAAACTGATTATACTGATGGGAGCAAATGCTTCTGGAAAGACCACGTTGGGAAGATCTCTTATGGGGATTTTTAACTTTATTTCCAAAAAAATCCCTGATCCGGTCCTTTCCTGTATCAATGATAAAACTAAAGATGCTTCATTTTCCCTTGAATTTGTTGCGGAAACAAAAACCTTGTATCGTGTGGAAGCTACCATACATCCGACTGAATCTGACTCATACAGGGAAGAGGATATTGACCTTGTGGTCAAGTCTGTTTCAATAAACAAACAAGACAGCTATGAAATTTGTCAAAAAAGATTGAATGATCTTGAAAGCGAAAAACTCTCCTTTCTCAAAGCCCTCGATAAAGTTGAGAGTATGGGGTGGTTTTTTTCTTATCCCCAGCCAGAAAACAATATAAAAAATACAAAAGGGTTGGAAAGAAAAGAATTTCGATCTGTTCTTGAAATTGTCTTGTCCACCTTGGACCCTTCCATACAGGAGGTTAGAGAAGGAACAGATATCGAAGGTTCTTATGTGATTAAATTAAGCGGCCATGATCTAATACTTACTGATGAAAAGATTCTCAATGGTGAGATGCTTTCAAGCGGGACAAAATCTGGAATCGACATTGCGATTATGCTTACCTCGATGATAACTCACAAAAATGGATTCTACTACTGTGATGAAAAGTTTTCGTATATTCATAGTGATATGGAGAAAGAGATACTGGCAAAAATGGTTGAAAAATTAGGAAACAAAGAACAGCTCTTCTTCACTACACATAATACGGACATTCTGGACATGATGCTTCCGAAGCATTCTTTTGTGTTTCTGAAGAAAGAAAAAGTTGGCAAAGGTTTTCAGGTGCAATGCGTATATGCCGATACCTACTTGAAGCGAAATACCGATTCATTGAGAAAAGCAGTTGAAAACGACTTGTTTTCAATTGCTCCGAATGTAAGTCGGATCAACCAGCTCTAAAGGTAGGATTATATGGCGCAAAACTATCAGTATTATGTGGAAGGAGAAACTGAAGAGAAAATAATACAGGTCCTGAAAACGGACTTTCAAGTAATCATCCCCGGAAAAGTCAAGAAATTCAATGTAGTTGAGCAGTTGTTTTCCCCATCTCATCTGATGCCCCTGAAACGTGGAACTGCTGTGATTTTAGTCTTTGATACAGACACTGATAATTCCTGTATTCTACAACAAAATATCGATTTTCTTGTTAATAGTACTGCTATAAAGGAAATAATCTGTATTCCTCAAGTAAGGAACCTTGAAGAGGAATTGATTCGGAGTTGCAATATAAGAAATATACATGAATTACTTTCCAGCAAATCAACTTCAAACAGGGATTTTAAAAAAGATGTGTGCAAATGCAATGGATTATCGTCCGCTTTAATAAAGCATGGGTTTGATATTGCTAAATTTTGGGCTTCTCTGCCAACCGGAAATTTTACAAGAATTTCAAATGATTCAAAAAAAATCAAACAAAAATCGCCGCAAAAATAAACCGGTTGATGGGGCCGAGTATCAAGAAGATAACAAGAGGGTGCATAATAGTTTGTGCACATTGAAATCCAGACAGTCATCCATGGTATCAATAGTATAAAATCGAATCTTTGGGCTACTCAACCGAAAGTTCCTGGACATAGAAAGGTCAAGAATTGAAAAAGAGACGCAAATACACCGGATTTCTGTGATTTGCACGAAAATCCGGTGTATCTATGCCAAAATAAGAGATTGGCCAACCTTTTTCTTACTGTACTATGGAGTAGCTTGAATCGCTTATGGTGTATGGAAGCTTCCCATCCTTGATGCCTTGGGACACTAAAATCTGCTTGTCTTTGGTGAAGAAAATTGCCTCGACTCCTTCAAGACCATCCACCAAAGCCATTCCTTTCTCATACCCCAAGGCATAGAGAGAGGTGGAAAGCGCATCTGCAAGGAACGAATTGTGGGTGATGATGCTCACACTGGTAAAGTCTGAATCGATGGGATACCCGGTCTGAGTATCCAAAATATGGTGATAGACCTTCCCTTCCAATTCCAAGAATCGTTCATAGGGGCCGGAGGTAACCAAAGAAGTGTCGACAAGGTTGAGTATCATGACGTATGTGCCCCGATCGGATTCAGGATCCTGAATTCCAATCTTCCAAGCAGAAAGATCAGGTTTCTTTCCTACAGTCAGAACGTTTCCTCCCAAGTTGATGATGGCACTCTTCACATCAAACTGCGCAAGCACCTTGGCAGCCTCATCGGCTGCGTAGCCCTTGGCGATACCACCTAAATCGAGAACCATATGGGGATCGGTGAGGAATACGGCGTGTGTTTCATCATCGAGGAGCACCCTCTCATAGCCAATGAGAGGCAACAGGGAGTCAATCTCTTCTTGCGATGGCTTGTGAGGGTTATCCCCCCCGATATCCCAGGCTTGCACCAAGGGTCCTATGGTAGGATCGAAAGCCCCACTACTGAGATGAGCGATTTCCAAGGCTTTCTTGACAACAGAAAAGGTATCGAGCGATACCGTTACTGCCTGTTTACCGGCTTGTGCGTTTATCTTGGCAATTTCGCTTGATTCCTTGTGCAGACTCATCAGACTCTCAATTTCTCTCAACCTGGCAAACGCTGCTGCAAAGGCTTCGTCACTGGGATTGTCATATATGGTGATTTTGCACACCGTGCCAAGCATCAAAAACGACTGGGACTGACTCTCCACAGGTTTTTTGGTACAGGAAGAGAAAAAAGCAACCAAAACAAGGATGCAGACAAATAAAAAGTGAGTTCTTTTTGTTTTCATATTACAAGTTG
>JAQVVB010000387.1 GCA_028699215.1 Sphaerochaeta sp.
CGGTTAACGCTGCAAAGGCGTATGTCCATACAGCGATTCTTCATTCTCTTTCCTTGGGAAAAGGTTGTGGACCCACCCATCATTTCTATGAACTCTATCAACATGGACTACGTAAATAAAGGAAAACATATGAACAACAAAACCTTTCTCGAAACGGGTATTGCCTATCTTGAATTGGTACGCAAACACAAGCCTATCATCCACCACCTGACCAACTCGGTTACCATCAACGACTGTGCCAATTGCGTACTTGCCCTTGGAGGTTCTCCGATCATGGCAGATGAAGAAGAAGAAATTGAGGACATCGTCTCTATAGCTTCTTGTCTCGTGTTGAATATCGGAACGCTTACCAAGCGAACCCTTGCTTCGATGGTTGCAGCAGGAAAAGCAGCCCATAAAAGAGCGATTCCCATAGTTCTTGATCCTGTTGGTGCTGGAGCTTCTCAGTTTAGGACAAAAGCGGTACAGCTCTTGCTTCAAGAAGTGAAACCATCAGTACTGCGGGGAAACCTGTCGGAAATACGCTGTATTGCCGGCCTGAATGTGCAGACTCGCGGAGTTGATGCTTCCACAGAAGATGCTATGGGGGATTTAGAACAAGAGAAGTCACTTGCCCGTGCGCTCGCTACAAGATTATCTTGTGTGGTTGCCATCACCGGTGCGATTGATATCGTTTCTGATGGGATAATCACAGTGACCATCTCAAACGGTAGAGCAAGACTTGCTTCTGTAACTGGGACTGGGTGTATGAGCACCTCTTTGGTGGGAACGTTCTGTTCTGTTGGGGATGATCTTCTTGTTTCTACCGTGATGGGCATCATGTGCATGGGCATTGCCGGTGAGCTTGGTGAAATGGTTTGCCCTCATCGAGGTTTAGGGAGTTTTCATCAGAGTCTTATCGATCAAATCAGTCTGCTTGATGCTCAGACACTGCTCTCAAGGGGGAACATCAATGTCCAATAACAAGAAGCACGTAGGTATTTCAAATGGTGGACTTGCCCTTGTCTGGTTTGGAGCGGCCATTTCTATTGCCGAGATACTCACCGGAGGGTTTCTTGCCCCTCTGGGATTTACTAAAGGGGTGATCACCATCCTTATCGGGCATGTATTGGGAGGAGGAATACTTTTTCTTGCAGGTACCATAGGCTCGCTGAAGAAGGTGACTTCGATGGAATCCACAAGGCTTTCTTTCGGCCTCCATGGATCTTTTGTCTTCTCGCTTCTTAACATTCTCCAACTGTTGGGATGGACTGCCATTATGATTTTTCAGGGTGCAAGATTATTCGATCAAGCGATGCTGTTGCTTACCGGCTATAGCAATCCAACGCTTTGGACCTTGCTTCTCACGCTGTTCCTTTGTCTTTGGGTTTCATTGGGCCTACAGCAGTTGTGTAAGGTCAACGCAGTGGTGGTCACTTTGCTTCTGCTCTTTTGTCTGAGAATCGGATATATGCTTTTCAAAACTCCCGTAGTAGTTTCCAGTATTGATACGAGTGCACTCTCTTTTGGTGAAGGGGTGGAACTGAGTGTGGCCATGTGTCTTTCCTGGTTGCCACTTGTTGCTGACTACACCAGCAAGGCTCGAAGAAACCATGGAGGACCGGCTGTAAGTGCTGTTACCTATGCTCTGGCGAGTTCTTTCATGTTTGTTCTTGGATTATCTCTGGTCCTTACTACAGGAACTGCCGATTTACCGGGTATGCTCGTTGGTGCAGGTTTTGGCCTTCCTGCTTTGTTCCTTGTTTTCTTCTCAACAGTCACCACTACTTTTTTGGATGTGTATTCGGCCGGGGAAAGCAGCAGTAACCTCATGCCAACCATGCCCGTCAAGCTCTTTTCTTTGGGAATCTGTTTAGTAGGGGCTCTGTTGGCGGTATCCATTCCGTTAACTCGTTTCGAAGGGTTCCTGTACGTGATAGGTTCAGTCTTTGCTCCTTTGTATGCTCTCTTGTTCACTGATTTTTTCATTCTTCATCGACCTTCCATGGCACAAGATAATTGGGATTTGGTAAACATCCTACTGTGGATTATCGGCGTGTTTGCATATCAAATGCTCTTGCCGTTTGCCAGTTTTTTTGGAAACACAATCGTAGTCATGGTCTTTACCGGACTGCTTAGCTTGCTTGTAAGATGGGGGGAACGTACATGGCGTTTGATAAAAACAAAATAGATTACACGTTGTATGTCGTCACCGATAGGAGTCTGATGAGCACCCCGGATTTGGAGGCCTGCGTGCAGCAGGCCCTTGAGGGTGGGTGTACCTTGGTGCAATTGAGGGAAAAGGAACTTTCTTCAAGAGATTTCTATCTGCTTGGAGAACGGATCAAACGTATTTGTAACTTCCATAACATTCCTCTCATCATCAATGACAGAGTAGACATCGCACTTGCTTTGGATGCTGATGGCGTGCATGTAGGTCAACAAGATCTGAGTACGGGTCTTGTGAGAACCTTGCTTGGTAACGATAAGCTGGTAGGAGTTTCAGTGACGAACGTACAAGAAGCTTTGCAAGCTGAAACCGAGGGTGCAGACTATCTGGGGGTGGGGGCGATGTATGCGACAAGTACCAAGACGGATGCGTCTTTAGTGAGTTTTGAGACCCTGCGTCAAATCCAAACAGCCGTGAGTCTTCCTTTGGTCACCATAGGAGGGATGAACGAACAAACCGTTGGGTATTGTGCTTCTCAAGGTGTCGATGGGGTTGCTGTGGT
>JAQVVB010000067.1 GCA_028699215.1 Sphaerochaeta sp.
GAGGCCTTATTGAAAACAGGAGATGTAATCGTTCAAGCAAATGGAATCAACATCTCCAATGATTTGGATCTTCTTGTTGCCTTACCGCTCAATACAAACCAGACTACATTGATAGTAAGTAGGGATGGAACGAATACAGAGATATCATTCAGACCGAACCTTGATGAAAATGGTAGAGGTGATTGGAATTTTTCGCTTCAAGGAAAAAACCGTGAAGTAGAAGCCCCTCCCTTCTCTTTGCAAAATGGGTGGCACACCACCATGAACATGGCCAGAGACACGTTGTATGCATTGTTGGCTATTCTCCAAGGGGAATCTTCAGATGTGCGTCAGGAGTTCACAGGAATGGCCCGTGCTGCCTTGATGATTGGAGATATCACTACATTAGGATTCGAAAACAATACCTTCAGTGGGCTGAGAGCCCTCTTTTATCTATTGGGCATAGTAAGCATCTCATTGGCGATAGGGAACCTGCTTCCTTTACCAGCTTTCGATGGCGGACAGATTTTGATTGCTTTCATTGAATGGATTACCCATAAAAGAATCAGTCCCAAGACCTATTGGATTCTCCAATTGGTGGGAATGTTCTCAGTATTTGCCATATTCTTGTTTTTGGGATATGTAGATATTCGCCATTTTCTAGCGCTTAGGCGTTAGGATTATTGCCGGCAATATATTTTCTACTGAACTCCATCTCTTCAAATCGTACAATATTGCTGACAAAGGCAAGAGAGAAAACACCGGTTTCACCGTTACGGTTCTTAGCCATGATGATTTTAGTCTCCTGTATGTTGTTTTTCTCTTTTTCGGCTTCATCGTCTGTACGGTTTTTACCTACATCGCGATGAAGCAAGATGACAACGTCAGCATCCTGTTCAATGGATCCACTGTCTCTCAAATCACTGAGTTTCGGTTCAACACCGTCAGCCTGTCTACCAACCTGACTCAGGCACACCACGGGAACATCGAGTTCACGGGCAAGTTGCTTGAGGGAGCGGGAGATGATCGATATCTGTTCATGGCGAGGAATCCTTGCATCTGCTTCAGCATCGATAAGGCCGATATAGTCAATGAAGATGATTTGGATATCATGTTCAAGCTTCATGCGTCTTGCTTGAGCACGTAGCTCCATGAGTTTCATGTTAGGAGTGTCCTGGATATAGAGTTCTGCATCATACAGTGAACCAGAAGCGTCGATGATTGCATTCATTTCACTACCCTTTAAGGTAGCTTTACGAATGTGTGAAAAATCGACACGACTATGACCAGTCAACAAACGCTCCATAAGTGAGGATGCACTCATTTCCAATGAAAAGAACCCTACGCGATACTTTTTCTTGACAATCATGTTCAAGGTCAAGGAGAGGGCGAAGGCAGTTTTTCCGATGGAAGGACGGGCTCCAACGATAATGAATTCTTGTTTCTTGAATCCACCTGTTATGGAATCCAAGGGAGCATACATCGTTTCAAAGCCACTTTTTATTCCTGTAGTGCTTCGTTCTTCGATATCTGAAATCGTGCTTGAAATGAGATCTTTGATGCTGTAATAGTTATCACTACCGGCAGTCTCATTATTCAGCTTGGAAAGAGACTGCTCACCTTCATCGATTACTTTCTGGATATCCTGTGATTCATCATAGGCATTATCCTTGAGTTTGGAAGAAAACAGCAAAAGCTTTCGTCGTTGGGAAAGTGCCTTGAGAATCTTTGCATAATACGCAGCGTTCGTCGTTGTAGGAACATCACTGGTGAGTGTTGAAATATAGGAGAGCCCGCCGCTACGGTCAACCAAATCCTTTTTCTTGAGATACGCACTGAGCGTAATCAAATCAAGGGTTTCGGAACTCTCCTGACGAAAGGAAACGATGGCACCGAATAGTTCCTGATGCGCGACTTTATAAAAATCTTCCTTGCTCAAAAAATCCGTCACTTCGACAAGGACTTTATCATTGAGCAGGATTGCACCTAGAACGGCACGTTCAGCCTCTTCATTTTGAGGAGGAACGCGCCCAAGCATACTATTCGACGCCATTAATGCTACTCTTTCTCTTCAACAGCAGCTGCAGCAACTGCAGCGGCCTTTGCGGCCTCTGCTTCAGCTTTAGCAGCAGCCTTGGAGGCTTCTGCAGCAGCTTTGGCTTCAGCTGCATGACGAGCCTTCACCATAGATTCGCTTTCAACCACCAATTTGATTTCAGAGAAATCATCTTCGTACAGGCGAACACGAACAGAGTAGGTTCCAACCATCTTGATGGAGTGGGTGGCAACTTCAATCTTTTTGCGTTCGATTTCGATACCCAACTTAGCCAAAGCCTCTTGGATCATGGAAGAGGTAACTGAACCGAAGAGCTTGCCGCTCTCACCAGCAGAAACCACCAAGGTCAGAACAACCTTGTCCAACTGATCTTTCAAGGAAGAGGAAGCTGCACGCTTTTCGATCTTGCGCTTTTCAATAACAGCTGCACGGGATGCAAACAAGGCCATATTGGTCTTGGAAAATCTGACTGCAGCTCCAGTAGGCAACAAATAGTTACGGCCATAGCCGTCCTTTACTTCAACAACGTCTCCCTCTTCTCCGAGGTTAACGACATCCTGATTGAGAATGATTTTCATATGGAAAACTCCTTACTCGTTCTTTCTATACACTATCCAAGTCTCTGTAACCCCTAATAGAGGTAATACAAAGACAACCAATACGTTCAATCCCGGAACCACCATAGCTATGAAAAAAATCGTTGACAATAATCTTCCTGTGCTGATTGCAAGACCTTTGCGTCTTACGATGTACAACACAATGGCTATTCCCTGTACAGCGAAAAGTACACTCGAACCCAGCGCAATATTCAACGCAAGTGCCCGAACTATATACGAAGCTTTAAGAATCATCATCAACAACACTACCGTCCAAGCTCCAAGAAACACCCAAAGGTTGATTTCAGGAGCCTTCCATCTGGCAATGCGGTCAGAAAATGTCCCATCCAGCCTTGCATTATAACTCATCGCCATGAAGGAAGCGAATCCAATCAGTCCCATAATTGTAGGAACCAACATAGAACCGCTGACCAACACAGACATGCGGTACAACTTCTGTAAGTCTACAGAGGCTTCAGCGCTACCTTCAAGTTGTTGGAACATCAGCTGAAAAGTCTCAAGCATTGCTGCATCAACTCGTAAAACTGTTTCCGAACCCCTGGAAAGCATGACAACCAAAAGCATAGAAGCGACCACCCCAAAGGAGGTAGAAGCCAAATAGCGAATCAAAGTCCGTTGATCGTCCAGATAAATCCAAATGGCAGAACCAATCAACAAGACAACCGGGATGAACATTCCGATAAGAAGCAATAATCTTCCAGCAGGGTCAGAAAGCGCAGAGCGCGCCTGAACCAATTCGAAAGCAAACATCAGGACTGCAACAGCCCCAACAGGCAACAAGGCCTTCCTTCTATCGGAAAACTTCGGCGCGAGAACCATGAGCGGTATTGTAAACAGAAAATTACCCAACATCACACGGGAAAGCAAAAAGCTAACACCTATGACAATGGCTGCATTCCTTACAAGAACTTTCTCATTGTGATTCATAACGCCTAACAAAGCTTATTTCTTCTCAAAAGGCAGGTATGCGAGAACACGGGCCTTCTTGATCTCTGCAGTAACCTTTCTCTGGTGCTTTGCACAGCATCCAGTGATACGAGCAGGAAGAATCTTGCCCCTTTCAGTGATGTATCTGCGAAGCATTTCAGGGTTCTTGTAATCAGGGGTGAGGTTCTGGGTGCAAAACTTACAGACTTTCTTACGAAAGCTGGGCTTACGACCACCAGATCTTCTCTCTCTTCCACCTCTTCCGTCCATATCATTGTTCATGGAATCATTATCGTCATCACGCATGAATGTATATCTCCTTACAACGTCTACTGCTTGGTAATAAGCAGGATCTTAGAATGGGATCTGGTCATCATCAAACTGCTCTGGTCCACCCATATCCATAACTGGAGTAGGTGCTGGAGCGCTGACTCTGGCATTGTTATATGATCCCTGTGGTTTATTCTGATTCTCCGTACGACGGTAATCAGAACGTTCCCCACTGGCACTTGCTAGGAGCTGCAAGGAATTGACGGCAATTTCAACTCGGGTTCGGGTTTGTCCATCCTGTTCCCAGCGGCTTTGTCTTAATTCACCTAAGATGGAAACCTGCCTGCCCTTCTCCAAATACTGGTTCATAGCTTCGGCACTCTTTCCAAACATCGTGCAATCAAAGAAGTTGGCTTCATCTTCCCATTTATTGTCGGCCGTCCTCTTTCTACGGTTGACAGCAATGGAAAAGCGACAGATAGCCATTCCACCGCTCGAAAAGCGAAGTTCGCTCTCTCGGGTAAGGCGGCCCACCAACGCAACCACATTCAAGTCATTTGCCATTCTTGTGCTCCAATTCTTTTAGTTTTTAACGAGGTTATTTCTCTGTGTTTACAAACAGGAACTTTAAAATCAAAGTGCTCAGCAAGAAATCTTTCTCAAATCCGAGGATTGTAGAAGGATCTGCCTTCATTTCGAAGTAGACATAGTGTCCTTTTTCCTGTTTCTTGATATCGTAGGCGAGATACTTTACGCCCATGTCTTCCTGCTTGGTGATTTCCACCCCTGCAGCTGCGAATGCGCTGGTGACTAATTCTAGGCCAGCCTGTGTTTTCTCTTCGTTAGCATCGAAGATGATGGTGAACTCATAATTTCTCATGGTTCCTCCTTATGGACTAAATGATCCGCAAAAAAGCGGATAAAGAGGTTGCTAGATACACTACCATACTTCAGAGGATGCAGTCAACAAAGACGCGAAAGATATCCTGTAATGCCATAACATCTTGCATTGACTTCATCTGCTTCATCCTAGATGCATTACTCCTTGATGCAACAGGTTTTTCGCTCAAGACTTTTCCGAATGAATTTCCCCAACCCCTTTTTTGTATTACCAAGTTGTTTTATCTTCTTGTTTTTGTAAACATTGCATCAATCAATACATCGCCTCTTCAAGCTTCTCTTTCAATTGTAAACGTTTACAGATTTTTATTGACAAGTGAAAATTACCATGGGATGATACATCCGTATGGGTATCAGATAAAATATTTTTGCTTTCCAACGTGGCAACAAGGGGTTTAGACTGTAAGAAGAAAAGGAGTACATGCTTTGGAAAAGGTCGTTTTGTCGATGAAAGCCATAGATAAACGCTTCTCAGGTGTACACGCCTTAAGAAAGGTGGATTTCGACCTACAAGAAGGAGAAATTCATGCACTTGTAGGCGAAAATGGTGCTGGAAAATCAACGCTGATGAAAGCCTTGACAGGTATTTTCCCAAAGGATTCCGGCGAGATACATTACCGAGGCAGGCTTTTCAATCCACAGGGACCGAAAGAAGCCATGAACGCTGGAATAGCAATCGTTCACCAAGAACTGAACATGATGGATCACCTTACTGTGGCTCAAAATCTGTTCATCGGAAGAGAATCAACCAAATTCAAGGGTTGGCTCCTGGACGAGAAAACCCAAAACAAACGAGCTACCGAACTACTCAGTAGGCTCCATATGGATATTGATCCTGAAACAAAACTCGGCAAGCTTACCGTCGGAAAACAGCAGATGGTCGAAATTGCCAAAGCAGTCAGTTATAATTTAAAAATCCTCATTCTGGATGAGCCTACAGCAGCTCTCACAGATAGGGAAATTGAAGATTTGTTCACCATAATGCGGGACTTGGCTGCCAAAGGCGTTTCGATGATTTACATCTCTCATCGCCTTGATGAAATTGGAGTCATTGCAGATCGCGTTACTGTTTTACGTGATGGCCAGCATGTGGGAACAAAAAAGGTCAGTGAACTCGACAAAGAAACCATGATCAGCATGATGGTTGGTCGTGTTATTTATGAGCAGCCGAAAAGCAAAAGCAATGTCCCTCCACAAGCCCCTGTAGTACTCAGAGTGACGAATCTCAATGCTGGAAAACAAGTCAAAAACGTAAGCTTCGAGCTCCGCAAAGGAGAGATACTTGGATTTGCAGGATTGATGGGTGCCGGTCGTACAGAAACAGCAAGAGCGCTCTATGGAGCTGAAAAGGCGACTGGAACGATTGAGGTAAATGGTCACATGGTGTCCATAAAGAACCCTATGGATGCAGTACGAATGGGCATTGGCTATCTATCTGAGGATCGTAAACGGTACGGATTGGCGATTCGGCTTCCTGTCATCGATAATTCCGTCATGGCATCATACGAGGAGCTTACCCCGGGACTGTTGTTACACACCAAAGGACTTACCAAAGCGACCAAAGAGTATGTGAAAAAATTGAATATCAAGACACCTACCCTGGAGCAGTATGTAAAGAATCTCTCCGGAGGGAACCAGCAAAAAGTAGTCATTGCAAAATGGTTGATCAAGAACAGTTCCATTCTTATTTTCGATGAGCCTACCCGCGGCATCGATGTTGGTGCGAAGAGTGAAATCTATTCACTGATGAATGAACTGGTCAAAGAGGGAAAATCAATCATCATGATCAGTTCAGAACTGGGAGAAGTGTTGAGAATGAGTGATCGGATTGCTGTCATGAGTGAAGGTCAGATTACGGGAATTCTCGATATAGAAGATGCGACTCAAGAGAAAATCATGGGTCTTGCAATCCAATGCAGATAGGAGTGTGAGGAGAATGGATTCAAATAAAAACATCGTTCTGAAAGACAATGCCAAGCCGATCAACATGCAAAAGCTTCTTGCTCCTTTGGCATTGGTAATCATCTATGCATTCTTCTCTCTGTTTGGAAGAAACTTTTTCTCCTACACTACGTTGGTTAACATTCTCGATTCCTCCTATTATATTGGGTTTCTTGCAATTGGCGTAACGTTTGTAATCATCACCGGTGGTATTGATTTAAGTTGTGGCACCATCATGATGTGTGCGGCAATCATCGGAGGTACAGCCTACAAGAGCTGGGGTTGGCCGATGTGGGCTTCCCTGATTCTCATCCTCAGTGTGGGAACCGCATTTGGACTGTTCAATGGGATCCTTATTTCCCGTCTGGGTCTTCCCCCTTTCATCGCGACATTAGGTACGCAGATGATCAGCTTGGGTACGGGCTCCATCGTCTCCAATGTAAGAAGCGCAACCTTCCCTGCCCGCGGTACTGCTGACAGTTGGTTCAAAGGAATCTTCAAGTTCATTACCAATGACAACAACTCCTTCCCCACAGGGGCTTTAGTCTTGTTTGGAACAGCATTCATAGCGTACATAATCCTTAATAGGACCAAAATGGGTCGGTACATTTTCGCTCTTGGATCCAATAAGGATGCAGCACGGCTTTCTGGTGTCGATGTACGAAAATGGGAAATGATGGCGTATGTGATCAGCGGCTTCACTGCTGGTATTGGCGGAATAGCATTCGCTGCAGTTTATACAACCGTCATGCCTGCACAGGGCGCCGGTTTTGAACTCTATGCAATTGCAGGAGCGGTCATTGGAGGAACTTCACTATCAGGAGGAGCCGGCTCAATTTTCGGGACCATGATAGGTGTCTATATCATGAGCGTCTTGAGATCCGGTCTTCCCTCCATGGACCTGCAGGCTCAATATCAAACCTTCTTCACTGGAGTTGTCGTCATAGGTGCAGTACTCTTGGATATATACCGAAATAAAAAGGCCTTGGAGGTGCACATCCTTACCCCAGCAGACCAATACAAGGAAAGGATGCTGCGAAAACTTGATAAAATCAAACAGCAAATGGCACAAACCAAAGAACCTTCAGCAAAAACAGAGCTGAAAAAGGAAATGAGTTCAGTTAAACAGGAGTTGAAAGTCACGTATAAGAAGATGCGCAAGGAGGAAAAAATTGAACAAGCGCGTCTTGCATCTGAGGAAAAGGAATTTCAAAGGACAATACAGGAACAGGATTCCTAGATTGTCGCAATAGAGTGAATATTTGAAAGCGTATGCTTTCGAAACATAACAGGAGGCTTCTATGAAAAAGACCTTGGTTGTTCTGTTGGCGTTGGTAATTCTCGCATCACTTACTCCGATTTTTGCTCAGGGAACGAAAGAAGATGCAAAGCCCTACATCGCAGTGGTTTCAAAGGGTGAACAGCATGATTTCTGGCAACAGGTAAAACTGGGTGCAAACGCTGCGGCAGCTGAATATGGAGTGGACATCACCTTTGAAGGACCTCCATCAGAAAGTGACGTACAGATTCAAGTTGAGATGTTGAACAATGCAATGGCTAAGAATCCGGTCGCCATCGCACTTGCAGCGTTGAATACCAGCAGTGTGCTTGACCAGCTTCAAGAAACAAAAAGCAAGGGTATTCCTGTCATAGGATTTGACTCAGGTGTCCCTGAGGCTCCAGCTGGATCGATTTGGGCAAATGCTTCAACCGACAACTATAATGCAGCTGGCTTGGCAGCAGAAAAGATGTTTGCCCAGATTCAAGGAAAAATCGAAGCTGCATCTCAAACAAATCCAGTAAAGATCATCGTATTGAACCAAGATGCATCTGGAGAATCACTGTTGAGTCGAGGAAAAGGTTTCCGTGACACAATGGTAAAGCTCATTGATGAAAAGACCAGTCTTTCCAAGAGTGATATCAAGGTGATGGGCAATACCGCCTATATCGCTTCTGACAGCCCCACTTCAGGGAAGAAAGTATTCATTGAAATGGTCGTTCCTGCTTCAGCAGCCATGACCGATGCCACCAACTCAGCTCAGGCAGTGCTAAACAAAGTTGCAAGTGATAGAGTTCTTGGAATTTTCTGTTCAAACGAAGCAACCGTAAAGGGCTTGCTTGCTGCAACCAATGACGGTGCTACGCTCAAGAGCAATGCAACTTTCAAGGATATCATTGTCATCGGATATGACGCTGGTGCCGGTCAGAAAAATGCAGTTCGTAATGGATATTTCCTTGGTTCCATCACACAAGACCCGTATTCCATCGGCTTCAAGGCTGTTGAACTGGCATACAAAGCCTACAAGGGCGAGAAAGTCGCTGATGTGGACACCGGTGCCAAGTTCTACGACAAGACGAACATGGATGATGCAGACATCAAGGGTTTGCTCTACGACTAAAAACGTCCAATAGAAAGATGTACAACAGGGGCTTGGAATTTCCAGGCCCCTTTTTCATCGTTTGACACACCTACCCGAACATAATAGAAAACCGCCGGAGCGACCGGCGGTTTTGGCTTTTGTGAACTGCATGTAGCAGTCAGCAAAGATTGCAGAAGAATGTTATTTCTTCGTCTTATGTCTATTCATTCTGAGCTTTTTCTTTCTCTTATGCGTAGCAATCTTATGCTTCTTTCTTTTTCTTCCACAAGGCACTGTAGAGCTCCTTATCAACCGGTTGAGTTATTGGAAATACCAATTCCGGAGGATTTTGTAATTACCGTATCATTATGCAAAGATGTCTTATCAAGGTCAAGTACTATCGTACATCAATTCAAGACACATACCATGTTTACAACAGAAAATAATTCTTTACTATCAATGGCATCATGATAAATCGATACTGTCACCAGTTTGAAAAACAGATAATTATAATTCATTTTCCATTAATTACTGATAATTTTTTCTAATTTTTAGTATTTATCTCATGGTGATTGATTGTTTGGTGTCGATGACTGATACATATAACCATGTTCGTAAAACAGGATGAGGTCTTGACCTTACAGGAGTGTTCGCTCTACTTGAAAATTGCAGATTCAACCATCTATGTTCTTGCATGAAAGAACAAAATTCCGTGTCAGAAAGTTGGAAGAAACTGGTGTTTCAGTAAAAAATGCTTTGGCTCTCTGGTTGAGCGGTGAGGATTTTTTTAAGCATCACCCATTCCATTCAGTGAATTAACTGAGTATTCTATCGTTTCGGCACCACTCAAATACATCTGTTCCCATTGCGAAAGATATCACCACTCAAAACCAATCTTTTTGCTGCGGCTTTACCAAGAACAATTCAGAAAACGCGATAAAAGCCAAAAATCATTACCGGCATTCCAAGATAGATCAAAGGATCATACAGCAATGCAACAACCTGTTTGTAATATCGCATTCCATTTCCAAACAAGCTGGACGATCTATGCTGGATAACCCGACATAGAACACCAAAATATGTAACAGAAGTGAATCTCATGAGTTTTCTTTGTATGTTCTCTTGCCCACAAAGGCAATTCTTTACTACTATACATTCAACAGGTAAAGGAGCGTGTATGAAGGTTCTGATCTTCGGTTTAGGGATGAATGGAGGTGGATATGCTGCCGCCACGTATTTCCTTGACCATGGTGATGAGGTTCGAATTACCGATTTAAAGGGAACCTGTGATCTTGGAACCGAAATGGATGCTCTCACTGAACGAGGAGCGACCTGTATCGCAGGTATCCATCGTCCGGAAGATTTCCAGTGGGCTGATATTGTCGTCAAGAATCCCGCCATTCCACCTGACCATCCCATGCTGTTTTTCGCTCGTATGGTGGTCAATGATTTTGCATGGCTCTTCTCTTCCCCTTGGTGCGAGCAGACCAAAATCATCGCCATTACAGGTACAAAAGGAAAAACCACTACATCTGCTGCAGTTGCGCATGTCTTGAACCAACTGGGATATGAAGCAATGCAGTGTGGCAATATGGGAATCAGTGCATTCACTATATTACGTGACTGGGAAAAACGTCATGACGAAGGTCGAAAAGTGCCTAATTTCCTGGTTTGTGAGTTCTCTTCCTGGCTTATCAGGGATACGGTGATGGCATTGCATGATCAGCTTCCTCCGATGGAAATCTGTGCCCTTACCAATTTTTATCCGGACCATCTCAACTCCTATGAAAGCATTGAAAAATACCTGGAAGATAAAATGGATCTTTTCTCTCCTTCCACAAAAATGGCAGTGGTT
>JAQVVB010000388.1 GCA_028699215.1 Sphaerochaeta sp.
ACAGGGAAAAAGGTAAGTACCTGGGCAAAAAGCAGTCCCTTCGGTCCATACGCATTGGCATTGTCCATACCTGAAACAGTGGAGCTGATGAATCCATTTCGCCCAAAGAGCATGATAACAGCAAGAGCTCCGATGAATGGAGGACTGATGATGGGAATCGTAGCTATGAGATTGAAGAATTTTCTTCCAGGAATATTTGCCCTAGTCAAAGAATAGGCGAAAATATAGGCGATGAAGGTTCCAATGGAAGCAGTTGCGACGCCCATCCAGAGAGAGTTCCACAACGCCTTGAGATAGTAGCCGTTGCTATAGGTCATGACGTCAGTAAAATTCTTGAAGGAAAAGTGTCCATCAACTTGAAAGCTGACTACGCAGACCTTCCACAAGGGATAGATGATAAAGAGCAACAAGGAAAGCAACAGGAGGATGATTATTCCCAAAAGCAAGGGATCCTTGCTGAGTTTTTTTAATCCATGCCATTTGCCGGATATATACGTAGCGTTCATCGGCACCTCACATATAGAAAGAAACAAACCGGTGGCATGTCGAATACATGCCACCGAATCCAAAATGTAGATTACTTTTTGGCAGAGAGGACTTCACTGACCCATCTTTCTACCAATTCACCCTTTCGGGCACTGTAGTAGGCAAGATCTATACCGACGACATCCAATGTGGAGAAAGCGGGCATGACAGGATCAATCTCTGCAGAATCGATGACTGGGTAGAAATAGGTTCCAGTCGACTTGAGTACATCCTGTCCCTTCTTGCTGACCAACCAATCCATGAAGATCTTGGCAGCTTCATAGTTCTTTGCACCCTTCAGAATGGAAGCAGCAGGGAACTCAAAACCAAATCCTTCTGAGGGGAATACGATTTCAACAGGCTGTCCATTGGCCTTCATCTGGAAAAATGCTGGGGAGAACTGGATACCAATTGCGCAATCACCTACATTGACACCCTTTGAAGGACCGGTACCTGATGAGGTATAGGTCTGAATGTTGGAATTCAGTTTGGTCATGTACGCAAAAGCTTCATTCTCACCCATGATTTCAATCAGACTGTAGACCATGGTGGTAGCAGTACCGGAAGCCTGAGGAGTGGGAACCTGGATCAAACCTTTGTATTCGGGTTTGAGAAGGTCAGCCCAACTGCGGGGAACAGAAGCACCAGCTTTAGCAAGAGCTGCAGTATTGACGCCAAAGCAAAGGGGATTCATGTAAAAACCTCTCCAATAGCCTTCAGCATCCTTGAATTCAGCACCCAATCCTTCAAAAGACTCTCCCTTGTAGGGAACAGTCAAACCATCGTTCTTGGCAGTAACATGGTTGTCGCTGGGAGCTCCGAGCCATACATCCGCCTGAGGTCTGCCACTCTCTGCCTGAATTCGGGTAAGAGCGGGACCGGAGGAGAGCTGGACAAAACTGGTCTTGATTCCAGAATCCTTGGTGAAAGCATCAAGAATCTTCACTGCATTTGCTTCGTCAACGCTGGCATACACAACCAATTCCTTGGCTGCAGCCCCATCTTCTTTTGAACCTTGTGCCGCAAGTGGTGCGAACACTAAAAAAACAACCAACAGTACCAATAAACCTTTTTTCATTTGTAACCTCCTCATGGTGCATAATGAATATGTAATTTTACCATTGATTGCTTGCATAGCAAGACAACTCTTTCGATATAAAGAAGCAAAATCGTTACCATCACACAAAAAAAAGTACTTTGAATTTTGCTTTCCCGGAGAAGCGCCTGTTTGTATCTATGGCTCCAGAGTGATGGATATCAGGTTGTAGACACCTTCTTCGAGTTCTATCCAGACAAAGGTCCCATAGTGCAAGGCACCGGTTTCTTCCACCCTGAAACGAAACGACACCTGTTGCATCTCTTGCGATTTGATTGCTTTTGCTGTTGAGACGGCACGTTGGGGAAGCAAGGAAGAAAGAACCGCATCAAATGTATGTACGAATCCAAACTGAATATCCTTCGGCACATATTTCTCGACCCATTCCAACGAATAGGGAGTACTAAGAGCCTCAATGGTCAGATCTTCCACACTCCCCACGTTTGCTTCCACCAGTTGGCCGATTTTTTCATCAACAGGCAAAGACGCCCCATGAAAACCAAGGGCAAGTTCACTGGAAACAGGAAGAGCAAAGAGAGGCATAGAAAGCATGGTGATAAATAGTACGATACATAACGTTCGTCTTTTCATATCTATGGTGTAGAGGAAGAACCGTGGTTTGTCAAACCAAACTTTCATTTGATGCATCCGTATCAGACTATTGACGACTCATTGAAAAACAGTGCCGAATCACTCGTTTCAATCTGCTTTACAGAAAGAAGAGCCTCGCTTACTATAATGAATATGAACACACACACAGCAAAAGCACTCGCCAGCCTCTATGCCCACTTTGATGTAAGCATCCGTGATCCCTTGTGGAAAGACATCCATCTCAGCAGCTCTCTCAAGCAAATCTATCTGTGTTCCTGTGTCCAAAAACTGGGAAGAATCAAACAGCTGGGGCCTACCTTTCACCTATACCCAGGAGCGGTGCACACCCGACTGGACCATAGCCTGGGAGTGTATCATATCAGTTATCTCATCCTCACTTCTTTGCTTAAGCAAGCCCTTTCAAAAGGAGAAGAGACTCTTCTCACTGAAGAAGGCATGAGAACCTTTCTTTGCGCATCCCTTTTGCATGACATCG
>JAQVVB010000389.1 GCA_028699215.1 Sphaerochaeta sp.
GGCAATATTCCTTATGTTGAATCAGACACTCCTTCTCCGAATACTGCTTACGGTCGCACAAAGCTTGCCGGAGAACAGCTGGTCATGCAGCACTGCACAGACAGCTGTATCTGCCGGACTGCCTGGCTCTATGGGTATCAAGGAAACAATTTCGTCAAGACCATGCTCCACCTTGCAAGAGAAAAAGGTGCTTTAACAGTAGTAATCGACCAGGTGGGAAACCCTACCTGTGCCGTTGATCTCGCTTATCAAATGGTTTTACTTGGAGCATCTTCAGAGAAAGGCATTTTCCACTGCACCTGCAATGGTTCACCCGTCAGCTGGCATGCTTTCGCAGAACGTATCATTGCCGATGCAAACCTCTCTGTTTTTGTCAAACCTTGTACTACCTCAGAGTTTCCCCGTCCTGCAAGGCGTCCTGCCTTTTCAGCCTTGGATAATGCACACCTCCGTTCTACCATCGGTGATAGCATGCGGTCTTGGGATGTCGCTCTGGACCACTTTATGATTGGTTATCTTGCAAAGGAGAAAGCACAATGAGTAAAACCTACTTGGTAACCGGCGGTGCCGGTTTTATCGGTTCTAATTTCATCCATTATCTGCTGAAAAAACATCAGGACATCTTGCTGGTCAACGTGGATAAGCTCACCTATGCGGGGAACCTCGAGAACCTGGCTTCGGTCATGGACGATAAGCGCCATGTCTTTGCACAGGCGGACATCTGTGACAAGGATGCCATGGAAAAGTTATTTGATTTGTATGATTTCGACTATGTAGTGAATTTTGCGGCAGAGAGCCATGTCGATAGGAGCATCAAGGACCCTGATGTCTTTGCAAGAACCAACGTCATGGGAACAGTGAACCTGTTGAACCTTGCCAAGAAGCATTGGCTCATCGGCGAAGACACCTATAAACCTGGAGTGAAGTTCCAGCAGGTCTCCACCGATGAGGTGTATGGAGCCCTTGGAAGTGAAGGGTTCTTCACCGAAACGACTCCTTTGTCTCCCCACAGCCCGTACTCGGCAAGCAAGGCTTCAGCAGATTTGTTCGTGCAGGCCTATGGGGACACCTACAAGCTTCCTTTGAACATAACCCGCTGCTCGAACAACTACGGTCCCTACCAGTTTCCGGAGAAGCTCATACCACTGATGATCAACAACTGTCTGACAAAGAAGCAGCTTCCTGTCTATGGGGACGGAATGCAGGTGAGAGACTGGCTCTATGTGGAAGACCATTGCAGGGCCATCGATCTGGTGCTTTCCAAGGGTAGGCCAGGGGAAGTCTACAATGTTGGTGGACACAATGAGAGGCCGAATGTCTTCATCGTGAAGAGCATCATTGACTATGTCCATGATAGTATCGACCCTTCGGTTTCCGAAGCCTTGATAAAGCATGTGGTCGACCGTAAGGGGCATGATAGGCGTTATGGCATCGATCCGCAGAAGATCAAGGACGAGCTGGGTTGGGAGCCTGAGACCATGTTCGAAGATGGCATCAAGCTCACCATCAGATGGTATCTTGAACACAGAGAATGGATGGAGCATGTGACCAGCGGCTCCTATCAGAAGTATTACGAGCAGATGTATGCAAACAGGTAAGAACAGATAATGGGACAATTCATTTTCAACAAGGCGGAGATAGAAGGGGTATTCATCATAGAACCAAGGGTGTTCGTGGATGACCGCGGCTACTTCATGGAAACCTACAACAAGAACGACTTTGAAAAAGCCGGCATTTGTTGTGAGTTCGTACAAGACAACCAGAGCAAATCGAAGAAAGGGGTGCTTCGTGGACTACATTTCCAGAAGACGCATCCTCAAGCCAAGCTTGTGCGGGTGACCAAGGGAGAAGTCTTCGATGTGGCAGTCGATTTGAGGAAGGACAGCCCTACTTGGGGCAGGTATGTGGGAGTGGTGCTTTCTGCAGAAAAGAAGAACATGTTCTTCATCCCCAAGGGCTTTGCCCATGGGTTCCTGGTTCTTTCGGATGAAGTTGAGTTCACCTACAAGTGCGATGAATTCTACCATCCTGAAGATGAGGGAGGTATTCCTTGGAATGATCCTTCTGTCGCAATTTCCTGGCCTTCTTTCGAGAGTGAGCTTTGTCTGAGTGGGAAAGATATAGGGTACAGATTGCTTGAAGAAAATAAAGTTTATTTATGATTTCGATAATTTGTGTTTATAACAATACAGATATTTTAGAGAGTTGTCTTCTTGAGACAGTCAGAAGGCAAGATTTTCCATTTGAACTTATTCTCTTGGATAATACAGCTGGAATATATTCTTCAGCTGCAACTGCTTTAAATTGTGGAGCGAAAAAAGCAGTCGGCGATATTCTGGTTTTTTGTCATCAGGATATAAAATTTGAGAGTCCCTATGCTTTGTCTTTACTGAATGGGTATTTCGAGCGACTCGGTGATACGGTCATTGTAGGTCCTGCAGGTAAAAATGGCGATTATACGGTATCGAACATGAACCATGGGACCGAGGTTGTAGGTCCTGCAGGTAATTTCTTTTTTAAGGATATGTATAAAGTCGAGACGCTTGACGAGTGTTTTTTTGCGGTAACCTCCACTATGTTCTGCAAAATGGGTTTAGATGAGAGAACATGTTCTGGATGGCATCTGTATGCTGTGGATTATTGTCTTTCTGTGCGAAAAACCTTCAATTCAGAGAT
>JAQVVB010000390.1 GCA_028699215.1 Sphaerochaeta sp.
ATGACCAACATCAAGGATGCCATGCTCATCTCTTCCCCAGTGCTTATTCTCACCGAAGGGGGCCCCTTCCGTTCAACCCAGACTCTGGTCTACCAGATGTATCTGGAGGGGTTCAAGAGTGGAAACTATGCCATGGGTTCGGCCATCGCTACCGTTGTGTTTTTGCTTACCTTCACCATCCTGCTCTCCCTGTTGCACCTCGAGCGGAGGAGGGTTTACTACCAATGAGAAAACTTGTTGCCCTTGCCGCCACTCTGCTTTCGCTGGTCATCTTTTTCCCGATCTTCTACTCGATCAGCGCATCATTTTTCACCTATACCGACTTCACCAGCGTTCCTGCACGCCTGTTCAGCAGTGCCCCTACCTTCGACAACTACCAAAGGGCTTTCACCGAGTCGAAACTGGATCGTTTCCTGTTCAACTCACTGGTCACGGCCAGTCTTGGGACAGTGCTCCGCATGACCATCAGTGTCCTTGCCGCGTATACCTTCTCTTTCTTCTCCTTCAAAGGAAGGGATGTGCTCTTCGTGCTGGTAGTTGCTACCATGCTCCTTCCATCCGATGCCCTGCTCATCGCAAACTTTTCCACCATCCGCAGCCTGAGGCTGACTGATTCGTTTCTCGGCATCATTGCGACCTCATTACTGGCGCCCACCCACATCTTCATGCTTCGCCAATATTTCAAGACAGTGAGCCCGGAGTACCGGGAAGCGGCCATCCTGGAAGGGTGCAGCGACTCACGCTTTCTTACCACCCTCTTGATTCCCATCAGCAAGGCTGTGGTCATCACGTTGGCCATCCACTCCTTCTCCACCATTTTCAATGACTACCTCTGGCCGCTTCTGGTCACCAACCGAGAAGGAATGCGTACGGTGCAGGTAGCGCTCACCATGCTCGGCTTTTCCGAGAACCTTGACTACGGGCCTCAGTTTGCAGCCATTGCACTTTTGATGACACCGATTCTCATCGCCTTTGTGGTGATGCACAAACCTATCCAAACCAGCGTGAGCACACGCTTTGCCGGGAGATGAACATGAGACGTTTACTAATCATTGCACTGCTAGTTCTCAGTACGATTCAGGGCCTTGTTGCCCTTGGCGCCACAGAAGAAACCCTTGACCAGGTCAAGACCATCACCTGGTGGCACTCAAACAGCGGCTTGGCCGGCAAGGCTTCCGATGCTTTGGTCGAATCATTCAATGCTACCGTAGGCAAGGAGAAAGGTATCCAGGTCCAGGCCGTCTACCAAGGCAAATCCAACGATGTCCTTACCAAGACCAAGGCAATCCTGCAGTCCTCCACTACCAGCGATCTGCCTGATCTTGTGCAGTTGGATGGGTCCGCAGTGCTGGATATCCGCGACCAGAAACAGTTGATCGCCATGGAAGACCTTGCCAAGGCTGACGGGTACGACCTGGCAAACATCATTGAAGCCGCACGCTTGTCGGTGACCTACAAGAACAAGATGATCGCCATGCCGTTCAACAGCTCAACCATCCTGCTTTACTACAACAAGACAGCGTTTGACGAAGCGGGCATCACCGAGGCTCCCAAGACCCTGAAGGAGTTGGGAACCACCGCAAAGGCCTTGGTCAAGACCGATGAGAAAGGCAAAGTAACCCGGTACGGGTTTGCCAATGTCCCCACCACCTATGAATTGATCGTCTGGCTGGGACAACAGAATGGGCTGAGCTACCTCACCGATGAGGAGAATGGGCATACAGGAGCCCCTACAAAAGTGCTCTTCAACGAGAACGGAACGATGGTGAACTTCCTCTCCCGCTGGAAGGAGCTCTCTGCAACAGGGGCTGTGGAAAACCTCACCAGCGACCTCAACGGGGCCTTTGCCAGCGGCAGGGTTGCCATGATCGTGGCATCCACCAGCAACCTGACCACCATCTTCTCCATGGTCGGCGACCGCTTTGAGGTTGGCGTCGCCAACTTCCCGATGGTCGATGAGCAAGCCACCGGTGGGGTGAATGTCGGAGGAGGCGCCATCTACGCCATGGACAACGGCTCGGGAAACCAAGCTGCTGCATGGGAGTTCGTCAAGTTCGCCACCAGCGCAGAGGAACAACTGAAGTGGCACGTTGCCACCGGCTACTTCCCTGTGCATCAGGATACCTACACCCTGCAAGCCTTCGAACAGCATCTTGTCGAAAACCCGCACTACGGGGTTGCGATCAGGCAGCTGATGGCAAGCAATCCGAAGATGCAGGGCATCTGGGTACCCAGTGCTTACCAGATCTACTACGCCTTCCAGAGCGGGATCCTCAAGATGCTCGAACAGGACCTGAGTGCTGAACAGACCTCTGCGGCCTTGGAAAAGGAGATCAACAGCTACTTCACCGAATTCCTCAGGATGCAGGGTCAGTGAGAATAGCCACCAGCACCAACCTCATCAGCTTCAACCGCGATGGATCGAAGACCGAGATGGTCCACCTGTTGCCCCTCTTTGCCAAGGAGGGGTTTCGGGTCCTCGATCTCAACCTCTGCGAGATGCTCAATCCAGACGCAAGTCTTGCGGGAGAAGCCTGGAAGGAGTATGTGCAGCGCTTGGGTCAGCTGAAAAACCAGCATGCCTTGGTTTTCAACCAAGCCCATGCTCCCTATGCAAGAAATGGGGAAATTCTGGAAGAGATGCTCACACGCTCACTTCAGATCTGCCACACCCT
>JAQVVB010000068.1 GCA_028699215.1 Sphaerochaeta sp.
CTTTTGCTCAAAGAAAGAAGCGATGGAAACCACCAGGTTCTTCTTTGCATTGAAATAAATCACATTACCACCATCACCCATAGCAGCACAGGCATGTTCTTTCTCATCAATGACCCACCAAAGATACCCATACGCCAAATCAAGCTTCTTCCATCGGCTGTGTTCCCTTGTACTCTCTTCTATCCAACGGGATGAGACAATCTGCTTTTCCTTCCACATCCCGCCCTCTAGATATAATTGACCGATTTTCGCCATATCCATGGCAGAAAGGGTAAGCCCCCATCCAGCTGTATTCGTACCCTTTGAGTCAGTAACCCAACCACTGATATCCTTTGCCTTATTGAAAGACAATTGTTCCTCTTTACTATGAAAAACCACAGGACCCTCAACGGTAATATCCAGGGGCAAGAACAGATGTTCCGTTGCAAAATCAAAGACAGATTGCCCGGTCGCCTTCATGAGGATTCCCGATAAAATATCTGGCCCTATGAGCGGGGTGTATCTGAAATTCCCGATCTTGCCCTTTCCTCCCAACAAACCAAGGGAGAACGCAACTACATCATCACTAGTGAAATATGGTATGTAGGGAGCAAAAAACGTATAAGAATATGGAGCTGTCATGGTCAGCAAATCAGAAAGAGTTACCTCCTGTATCGTATTTTGTCCCTTCTTGATGGTGTAATCGGGGAAAAAATCCAAAACTCGCTGTTCGAGGCTTTTGATGCACCCTGTATCCAAGGCAATCCCGATCAAGAGAGAGACAATGCTCTTGGTCACTGAATACACATGAATGCGACTGAGAGAAGTACACTCATTGAAGTACTGCTCATAGAACGTCTTCCCATCTTTCAAGACAACCAGACCCGCAATATTGCCGTAGTCCTTGCGTATTTTCGTTTCCAACGCATTCATTGCTTCTTGCTTCATACAACACATTCCTCTGTTTCTTCTATTTATCTGGTCAAAATGCTCTTTTTCACAGGATAATAAACTTCAGTGATCAACTCCCTCTCGTTCGAAACCTGGGAAGGGTCAGTCACATAGACCTCATACAACGCATCGCTGGACTCATAACCTTCCTTCTCTGCCCATGCACGTTGCTTGGTGTACACAGAAGACAAACCAGCATACGAACCTTGATGAACCGTCTTCAAACAGAGTCTGGGGTGGAAATCCCTTGTACCTGTAACATATTCCTGGATAGGAATGGCAAACTCCGTATCCAACCCAAGGGAACTGAATTCTGCACTATGGAAGAGCACCATGGGAGGAGCAAGCATGGTCAATTTGTCGTCTGCAATTTTCCTGAACAGCTTACCAAAGCAACTACCATATGCTTCAGGAAATTCACCATCCTGAACCATTTTTCTCAATGAAAGAAGATACATCTTAGGTACTTCGACCAGCTGAACCTCGATGGCTTCCAAATACGACATGATTGACTTGCCTTGTTTCAAATCAGCGAGATCTTCATGGAGTTGGGCAAGTGTCTTTTCAGATTCCCGAACGCGCCTTTCAAGTTCTTTTTCCTTTCTCGCAAGGGATAGGTAGAGGTTTTCATCCTGTAGGTCTTTGTTCTCAAGAATCGCCTTGATCTCTTCCAAAGAAAAACCATAAGACTTCAGACGGTTGATGCATAACATCGTTTCCAACTGCTTGATGGAGTAATAGCGATACCCCGTTTCGGGATTAACCTCATCAGGCAGCATGAGAGCGATTTCTGCATAATAGCGAAGCGTCTTCGTTGAAACCTTACATATATTTGAAAACTCTCCAATCGATATCATGAGAACCTCTCCTTTCTGTCTTCTACACCATACACCTTGCCCTAAGAGCAAAGTCAATGCGAAAAATCATGAGGTACTGTACAGATAGAAAAATCCACTCCTTTTTGCCAGAGTGGATTGTAAACGTTATCAACATTATTTATGACAGTAACAACACCATCACCGACTCTGCAGGTATGCTCGTAACAGGACCCTTTCCTTCAGCATTGACACTCTCCCATCCAATGATGGTCTTCCTTTCAGGGAACACCTCAAACGATTGCTCTGATAACGTATCATTCCAAAGCACAATGCAGGAGCGACCTTTGCCCTCGAACAGAGAAATCGAGACCAAGGGATTGGTAATCTTCACCCCTGCCTGTTCTTTATACGTTCCCTTCAACAACATATCACCATACTTCTTGCGTAGCGCTGCAACCTTGCATGCATAAGATTTCCACTCACCTCTCTCATTGCTCTCCAATACCTGCTTATCCCCCAGATACCGAATCTCCAACTCGAATCTGAAACCATACAACAGCGCATAATTCACATAGCGGGGAGATAAAAATGGATTGGGATTTCTCAGCGTCAGAATGGTCTCAGGAAAACAATACCTGAACATCTGTGGCGCAGTGCTGCTCATGGAGGTCCAACTATTGCCACTCTTCTTTCCTGTCCTTGGCATCGGGCACACGCCGATACCGTGCAAGGCATCGGGAAATTGAGAGTACACATCGGTCTCATGCTCTGTCATGAAAGCAAAACCCTCAGAAAGAGACCTGACCTGATCATGAATCTTCTTCAATAGTTTCAGACGCCCCTGGGTATAGGAAAGTGAAGGCCTATTCTGCATATGAGGATGATTCTCATTGAAACAAGGATACGCAGGCATGCCCCCTATCTGATCATACAAGATGCCATCGGGACCAAAAGAAGCGACCCATTTGGCCTTCTCGGTCATCAAATCATGCCATTCTGGACAAGACGGACAAACCGTGGAAAATTTCTTCTTGGAAAAGAACTTCAGGAAATCACTGGAAAACGACTTGGAATAATCCTCATAGTAAGGGGTGTCCCAGATATTTCTCCCCTCCAACGCCTTTCCCTTGCTTTCGTAGAAAGGTGAATTCACATCAATCAAATGCCCCTGATAATACAACGTGACATGCCCACCGGCAGCTTGGACCTTTGCAATACCTTCTTTCAAAGCAACTTCACCACCAAGACTGGAAGACACCGACAGATCGGGATACTGGTTGTCATGACCAGAATCATACCATCCGAACAACCCTACGGTGTCACATCCAAATTCCTTTGCATACGCATACAAATCAGGTATCGTCTTATAAGGCCAGAGCTCATCCCCATACTGCTGCTTGCAGATCACCAGGAAATAGCCATTCATATCCTCAATCCAACGCGCTTTCTCTACCGGATTTCTCCACGTCTTCGTCCAAGTTGCATATTCATCGGCTCCCTCTCTCCATGATCCCTGATAGAGAGAAACCACACACTCAGGATGGTGCCATTGCTCGCCGGCTTTGACAAACGCCATTTTATCACTCTCAAGCCCGATAAGGCGATCTTTGTCTTGTTCAACACTCAACACCCGCAGTGAGCTGGTATGGAACAACTCATCATGCCCGGCATAGTAGAGCACCTCATCGCCATCCACCAAACTCATCCATTGCATGCTCAAAGGCCCCGGATACGTGGCACTAAGCAGTTGGGTTCCTCCGAACTCACTCTGTTTGCCGATATGAGATGCAACGTTTTCCATCCACTGTCCCGTGCAGTCAGGCCAAAGCAAACCAGGCTGTCCACCTTTCAACGTCTTGATGCCGCCCAGACAGGGGAAATATACATCAGTCACCATGCAGGTATCATTATTGGAAACATCAGCATCGAAATGTAGGAACGAACCATCAAGATGAAGCGTAAGCACCACTTCAATCTGCCTCTGATATAAATGAGAAGTCTTTACATACAGAAAAGCACCCTGACTGAAAACCTCAAATTGTTGGTCTTCGACTCCTTGTACATCCTCCCAATTCGCTCCCTGCTTGAGAACCGCCCGAAACAAAGAAGGGACCTTATGACCGATGATATTGCCATATCCACTCCCTTTCCGTTCCAAATGGACAAGACGTCCATACGTATCGACGCTCACCAGGTACCATTCATTCTCCACCGTGACGACTTGTTTGTTGCTCTTATGCATGATAGCCATGTATCTCTCCCTGAAGTGTAGTAGGCAGCAGACTTCCCTCTGCCAAGGCATAAAGACGATGAGAAAGGCTTTCCATTGCCTCAGACAGTTCTGGATAGGGAACATTGCAGACACTGATAAGTCCATGTTGCATGCACTCCCCATCAAAACGACCAAGCAAGGGTTGATCATTCATCTCAAAATAATGCAGGCCCACGCAATGAGGATGGGAAAGTGCCTGTTCTGCATAATACAGAAAGGCCTTCACCCGCTCCTCTTGATTTGCTGTCGAGACCAGACCGGATGCGTAATTCCGCTCTTCGGAAGCAGCGATATGCCATTCCCCAATGAGACCCGGCCCCTTGTCTCCTTGTTCAAGCAAATCAAGCATGGGAGTAGGATTGCTTCGGTAGCAATTGAACGAACACAAAGAGAAGAACTCGTTTCCTGCCAGCTCCTTTGAGGAAAGCCGACTATAACGCATACCCAGATTCATATGATGGGGAGCAACGCGTGCTGTTGCTCGTGAAGGAATTTCACAATACCTCTGGATCAGGATATCCCTGAACAGCAGCAAATCTTCTTTTGATTGCATTGAATAAGCATCAGCGTGTTCCAAGGGCTGTTTCAGATCAAGAAAAGAAGAAAACTGTGTATTCCAAGCAACATTCAAGCCTATGATATCGTGATACCGATCTTGAAGAAAATGTATCAAGGCATCTTTACTCGCCAGAACTCCATCATAGGCAAGCACGCGCTCAGCAGGATTGACGGAGTCCTGGAACAACCACTCAGGTTCATTCGTCAGAAAATATCCTATCAAATAGGGATTTTCTGCATATTTGAAAAGTTGCTCCTTGGCAAACTTGTCACAAGCCTGACCATATTCATCACTGAAAACATCGGGAAAATCCCGATAAATGGATTTTTGGGTACGAGGGAACTCTTGTAGGGTTAGAACGAACGGCATCTTCGATACTTCCAAGAATTTTTCCAGATGCTCATCTGCATAGGTATTCACACCAACGCCAATGGTATTGAATCCCCAACGCTTGAGACGTGCAGTATTCAACGAAACCCAAGCATCCCACCACTTCTCAGGCCCAAAGGCCCGGATCATATTTGCGCGAGCGAAATTGAACATCTTCCGTCCTTCTCCGCTTGCCTTTCCGTTTCGTTTGACATATTCAGGAATTTCAGACGCTTCCGTCCAACAATCTTTCCAGGTAGGATCGTCAGGGGAAGGGAGTGACGCAAAAAGCTCTTCCATGCGATCGACAAATCCATGTACTCCCATTCTTGCCCCATAGCAAACACCATTGCTGATAAAAGCGTAGCCTTCGGGATCAACCAAATACCAACGCTTTCCATCAAAGTGCGTATGAAAAAATCCTGTTGCATCAAAAGACCGGTTTTTCCAACCACCATATCTGCTCCAATCCAAAGGAAAAGAACAAGAACTTTGGGCTTTTGCAACCTCGCTTACCAGATACCGGGTGAGTTGGTCCGCATCCCTCATCTTGTTCGGCCAGGTTCCATGTATTCGTTGTCCCATGCAATCAACCAGATTCTGACCGTGGACCGTCATATCCGGGAGGTGTTCAAGCACCTTGATCGAATGGATGTCCATCCAGACAAGATCCTGATGGTTTTTCATTCTGATGCGGATTTCATCGATTTGCGCGATGGTTGTAGGGGCACCTTCCACATGGCCTTTGAACGAACCGGGAAAAGTAGGCAGGAAGTATCGATGGGAATCCAATTCCGTAAGTTGCATCACCATGTTCACCCTGACATGGGGAACAAGAAAATACCGGATGGAGAGCATCACCTCTTCTTCCCCTCGGTGCTGAATGAAATCCACATAGACTGTGGGCATCCGGTCAAGGTTGATGCAAAGATCGAGGCATACATAGTGCGAAGCGGGATATCTGGAAATCTGCTTTGCATCAGCATACGAGAGGCAGACCTTACCTTCAGCACTGGGATGGACTCGCAAACATTCATCTGAAAATTCGGTTGTACCTGACAGAACAGTCAAGCGATTGAGTGGTATGGCGGTGTTCACCTAAAACTCCTTGATACGAGTTGGAGATGGAAGGGTTTCCTCCCATCTCCAGAACACATTGATTACTTACCGAGATGCTTTTTCCGCTGCAAGCTGTGCAGCATATGCCAGAGTGGCTTCCTTTTCGTAGGCAAGGCCACCTTCATTGTTCCAACGGTCGACAAACTTCTTATACTCGGCTTCTACATTCCCCTTGGTCACGATCAGCTGGGCGAACGCTTCCTTGGTGATGTCAGTCAACGTTGAACCATATTCACCGACTGCTTCCAGTGAAGCAATGATGTTCGGATATCCAATGCTGTTTTCTCTTGCAAACGTCTGTCCATCCTGGGTCAGCTTGTTCAGCGTCCTGACTTCGGTATTCACCAACGGCCACATGTGGTTGTAGACAAAGGCGCCATCAGCACGATAGGTTGCTGGATCAGTGAACTGTCCAAGCAATTTGTACTTGCCGTTTGGTTCATCCACCCATTCATAGTGCAGGCCTTCCACACCAAGATAGGTCAATTCATCCCCTTCCTGACTATACAGATAGTCGATCAACTGCATTGCCTTATCAGGATGCTTGCTGGTGGATGAAATGGCATTGTAATAGGTATAGCGTGGATACTGTTTGATCGCGCCACCTTTTCCACCAGGACCAGCAATGATTGCAAACCCAAAAGTGGGAGGAGTAGGTTCGGTATATCGTCCAGGCATCCAGTTGTTGGTGGTGCCTACATTTTGGAAATCGAATACACCGGTACGACCGGTCCAGAGCTTCTCAAACGTACTCATCAACGGCATGGTGGCGAAATCGGGATCCAACAATCCATCCTGATAGAGCTTCCTGAGATACTTGATGGCATCGAGATACAAAGGAGCTTTCATATAGGTGGTGACCGTTCCATCTTCCATGAGATACGGCATATTCACGCAGATGCCAAAAGCTCCGAAGATATGCTCAAACGTCCGTAGATTGGCCATGGTTCCAACATACCCTACCGTATCATCCTTCCCGTTCCCATCAGGATCGTTATGGGCAAAGGCAGAGAGAACCTCATACAACTCATCCAAATTGGTCGGCATGTCCATGTTGAGATTCTTCAGCCAGTCCGTACGAATGGCGAGGTTGGAAGTATAGTTGATTGATCCTGGAATCAAGGCATAGATGCCATCACCTTGGTTCACCGGAGCCTTGGAGAGTGAATCTCCCACTTCCTTCATTACATTCGGACCATATGATTCGAGCAGGGAGTCCAATTTCATCAACATTCCCTGATCCTTGAATTCAACTGCATCAAGTTTCTTGCCATCCATCCAGAAGACATCTGGAAGGTTCCTTGCAGCAATCAAAGTATTCAACTTGGACATATAGTCGGCTTCAGGTACATAGATCACTGTCAGATCAATATTCAACTTCTCTTCGAGCGATCTGATGACCGCATTATCTTCGGTCGGGGTGTTGTCTCCGTACAGCATCCAAGTGATCTTTGCCGGTTCTTGCGTTACAGCAGCAGTTTCTGTTTTGCCTGAAGCAATTGCTGGTAGTAGAACCAACGCGACCAAAACAAGCACCAATACTCCTTTTTTCATACGTTATCTCCTTTTTTTTGCGTAATGCTTTCTATTCTTTTACTGCACCAGCAGTTATGCCGCTGGTGTAAAAACGCTGAATGAAGGGATAGACCACTAGGACCGGCAGAATCGAAACAGCGATGGTAGCCATTTTCATGCTCTCTTCAGAGAGAGAAGCTGCTTCTGAAAGCCCATCGATCCCTGAAAGTGAATTCAAAGTGCCGGTAGATGCAAGCAACTTCCTCAAATACACTTGTAGTATCTCCAAGCCGGTGGAGTTGATGTACAACACCCCATCAAGATACGCATTCCAGTTGTAGACACCATAGAACATGGTGACCGCTGCGAGAGCAGGAGCGGAAACAGGAAGGATGATCTTCCATAAAATGGTGAAGGAGTTGGCTCCATCGATGAAAGCACTCTCTTCCAGGGAGTCCGGAACCGTTTTGAAGTAATTGCGAAGAATGAACATATTATAGGCATTCATGGCCAAAGGAAGTACCAAAGCCCAGAAACTATCGATCAATCCATAGGATTGGACCACCAGATAGGTGGGAATCATGCCACCATTGAAGAGCATGGTGAAAAAGAACACCATCGATAAGCAGGATCTTCCTCTGAGCCGTTTTCGAGAGAGCGGATAAGCGGTGAGAATACTCAAGGCCATGCTCAACGTCGTGCCTACGAGCGTACGGAGAATGGTGTTCTTGTACGCGACGAAAATCTGGCTTGTCTTGAAGATCATCTTGAAGGCGAGCAGATCGAAATCCCTTGGTCTGAAGAAAAGCCCTCCAGACATAGCAGCTTTGGAGTTGCTGATGGAATACATCAACACGTGCCAGAAGGGATATACCGTACTGAAACAAAAGACGGCAAGGAAGAAACAGATGGCGATATAGATGAATCGATCCAAGGAGGATTCCCTCAAGTGTCTTATTTTTTTACTTTCCATGTTTGCCATCCCCTCTTACATGATTCCACTATCAGAATCGACTTTCTTTGCAATTGCATTGGTCACTAAAACCAATACCAAACCGATGGCAGACTGAAACAATCCTGCAGCCGCGGCTTCAGAGAACTTCTGTTGCTCCAAACCCAAGCGATAGACAAACGTGTCGATGATATCAGCATGGGAGACCACCAGGTAGTTTGAGATGGCGAATATCTGGTCGAACCCCGCGTACATCATCTCGCCCACCCTGAAAATGAGCAAAACCACAATGGTCGGTCTAATCGAGCTGAGGGTTATATGCCACATCTTGCGTAGCCGCCCAGCTCCATCAATGGAAGCAGCCTCATAGAGATTCCGATCGATACCTGCAATAGCAGCCAGGTAAACGACCGTCCCCATTCCCGCTCCTTTCCAGATATGAGAGAAGACGATCACCCAGATGAAGGTCTCTTTCTGATTCATGATGTTGGTGATTTCCCCAGCATACCCAAGGCTTTTGAGAATTCCGGGTATAGCTCCACTTGAAAGGTTGAACATCACATAGAGGATGCCGTTGATGACGATCCAGGATACAAAATTCGGCAGGATGACGGCGGTCTGGACGAATCGTCTTGCGCCGGAGTGATATAATTCACTGATCATCAATGACAAGATGATGGGAAAGGGAAAACCAAGCACCAGTTTCAGGATGCTGATCAAGATGTTGTTCTTCAGTGCACGGATAAAGGCAGATCGGGAGAACAGCTTGATGAAATTATCCATTCCTACAAAGGGCGCATCTGAAAACCCTCTGAATATGCTGTAATCACGAAAAGCGATGGAAACACCAAACATCGGTGCATATTTGAACATCAGGACATAGATCAAACCAGGGATCAACATCACATATAAAAGATAGTCTCTTCGAATATCAGAGCGTAAGCGACTTTTCAGGAGGGAAGTATCGTGTACAGGTATCTTGGGTTTGTGCATCATCGTGTTTGACTCCATAAATCATAGTTGATTATAAAGCACCTTGGTGACTTGTCAATTAATAATTTCAGTTATTTTGTAATTTATTGAAATTAATCAACTAAATTTTAGAAAATACAAAAATAGTAAATTTGATTATTTTTAATAATAGCAATAAATTATTTATTATTTATAAATATTTTTTCATATAATAAGTTTCACTTTAGAATATTATTTTCGTAATTTTTAATTGACAAAGAACATATTCACCCCTATTATCGAAGAGAACAAATCAATTCGAACGCAACGAGGTACCATCATGAGCTTTATGTATAATCCCTTTCCCTACGACGACCCACGTGCCATAAACGAAATTCCTCTAAATAAGGCACTTACCGACACCATCACCATCGGACTGGAACAGGTTTCAGCAACGCTGGTGGCCTCCCTGCAAAACACGCTGGCAGACCAACATAGTTGCATCCTCTCACTGGATGGATATATTAGTGCTCCTTTCTCAGTGCTCACCAAACAAATCGGCAGGCATTTGACCCAAAAGGGGATTTCAGTCTCGTATCTTTACACATCAGAGCTATTCCTTGAAGAATCGGTGTTGGAACAAAACCTTGAACCCAATCTTCCCAAGGACACAGTCACCGATCCTCCCTTACTCTATGGACGTCTCTTTGATCATGGCTATGAAAATCTGATGCATGAAAGTCTGATTGCAGAAGCAGTCCAACGCATGAACAACTTCAAGAAAAACGGAACTGGCGTGTTGATCGTCAGTGGAAACGGCGCGCTGATCAAAGCCTTCAGGGATATTGCCGACATCCGCTTGTATCTTGATATGACGCAAAAAAGAACGGTACTGAACATCAAGGAAGCCAAAACAGGAAACCTTGGATTCACCACCCCAAAGCCGTACAAGGAAACCCTCAGACATGCTTACTATGTCGATTTCGAAGTCGCATCGGCGTTGCGTGGAGAACTCATCAGCCAACAGGCGCTGGACTTTTATCTGGCCTGCGACTGTCTTGAATCTGTTCGGATGCTCCCCTTCTCAACCTACCTGAGCATCTGCGGGTGTTTGGTCACCTACCCTCTGCGTTGTCGTCCTGTCTACATAGAAGGAGTATGGGGAGGATTCTATGTCAAGCATTTGAGGAATCTCCCCGATACCATGAAAAACTGTGCTTGGGTTTTCGATCTGATTCCCTTGGAAGTTTCGATTGCCCTCAAGTCCAA
>JAQVVB010000391.1 GCA_028699215.1 Sphaerochaeta sp.
ACCAACTGATCTCAAACCTGGGAGGAACACCAATACAGTTCCTCATGTATCCAGAGTACTTCAGAACCATCTACGTCTCCTCCAGCATCTGGCAGAGCGCGGGGTGGACCTCCATCATCTACCTTGCTGCCTTGACCGGCATAGACCCGCAGGTATTGGATGCAGCAACCATCGATGGAGCGAACAGACTCCAGCGCATCAGACACGTCACCATCCCGGCAATCCTGCCCACCATCTCCACCATGCTGATCATGAATCTGGGGAAAATGATGAACCTCGGCTACGAAAAAGTCCTGCTTCTCTACAACGGCTCCACCTATGAAACTGCAGACATCATCTCCACCTACGTTTATCGCCGGGGCATATTGGGAAACAGCTTCAGTTACGCCACGGCAGTGGGCCTCTTCCAGTCGGTGGTGGGAATCGTATTGTTGGTCATGGCCAACAAAGTATCAAAGAAACTCAGTGAAACCAGTCTCTGGTAAAAAGGGAACAGCATATGCTTACAGGAAGAACCGGCAACAAACTCTTTGACTTCACCAACTACCTCTTCTTGACATTGGTTGGCTTTCTCACCCTCTACCCGCTGTGGTACATCCTAGTGGTATCACTCTCAAGCGCCCAGTACATCAACCTTGGCGAAGTCTCCTTCTTTCCAAAAGGATTCAACATCGACGCTTACAAAATCGTCTTCGCCAATGAAAAGATCTGGCGCTCCTATGCAAACACCATCACCTACACAGTGGTTGGAACCTTCATCAACGTTGTGATGACCGCCCTCTGTGCATACCCACTCTCCAGAAAAGACTTCTTCGGACGAAAACCATTGACCATCTTCGTAACGGTGACCATGTTCGTCTCCGGGGGAATGATACCCCTCTATCTGGTGATCATGAACCTGGGTCTCATCAACTCAATCTGGGCCATCGTGCTTCCTCCCGCCATCAGCACCTACAACATGATCGTCATGCGCAGCAGCTTTGAAGCCATCCCACACTCACTTACAGAGTCAGCCTACCTTGACGGAGCGAACGACATTCAGATTCTCAAAGACCTCATTCTCCCCCTCTCAAAACCCATTCTGGCAACCATGACCCTGTTCTATGCGGTTTCCCACTGGAACAGTTTCTTTCCTGCGATGCTGTACCTCAACGAACAGTCAAAGTATCCTGTACAGGTCCTCATGCGTGACATCGTCATAGCGGGCGACATGACCAGTGATTCAGGAGATGTATCGAGCAGCATCAACATCTTGGCGACGAACTACAAGTATGCAGTCATCATCATTTCGGTAATCCCGATACTGGTCGTATACCCCCTGCTTCAAAAGCATTTCACCAAAGGTGTCATGCTTGGAGCAGTGAAAGGATAATCACACAAGGAGGCTTTTAGCATGAAAAAACAATGTATGGTACTTGGATTGCTCGCAATCACCCTGTTTCTGGGTCTAGGAACCCTATCGGCGAGAGGGACGGAAGAAACCCCTCCAACTGCTGTATCAGCAGAGGATGCCGCAAAATTGGTAAGCACCCCGACTACGATCAGGGTGTTGATGAGCGACGCTGCCACCCAGCCACTCAAAAACTATGCACCTGCTCAGCAGGCCATCTTCGACAAGACGAACATCAAGCTCGACTATGAGATCGTCCCCTTCTCCAGCTATGACGACAAGAAGAACATCCTGCTTGCCACCAACAACTGGCCGGACATCGCCTATGTCAAACCTGAAGACGTAGCAACCTATGCACCTACAGGAATCTTCCAACCTCTGCTCCAGTACGTAAACGAAAAGGACATGCCCAACTTCTACAAGTTCTGGCAACAGTATCCTGAAATGAAAAAGTACCTGGTGGACGGTGAACTCTACGTATTCCCCGTCATTCAGAGAGAAGAGTCTGCAAACGGCTATGGACCGGTCATCAGAACCGACCTGCTTGCCAAACACAACCTCACATCCCCACAGACCTTTGAAGAATTGCTGCAAGTACTTGCTGAACTGAAGAAAATCTACCCATCCTCTATTCCCTGGACAGGAAGAAAAGGAACCATCCAGTTGCTCAAGACCACCAGCTACATGCTGGGCTCTGGATACGAACAAGTCGGTATTTACTTTGACTTCGACAAGAACCAATATGTATTCGGACCCGCAACCAAAGAGTTCAAGTCAGTGCTTTCCTATTTGAACAAAGCCTACAAGATGGGAGTCCTCGACCCAGACTTCGCCACCACCAGCAGCGAACAGATGGAATCGAAACTCTCCAGCGGACGATCCTTCTTCTTTCTCGACAACAGCGGCTTCGGCGTGAACTACACCAAAGGCCTACGTAAAATCGCCGGTAATGAAGAAGCAGTGCTGCAGATCCTTTCCATCCCTGAGAACAGCTTTGGACAGAGAAGAGCGATCAGCTATGCAAAGGAACTGCCAGGACGCTTCTATGCAGTGAATGCAAGTAGCAAGAACATTGAAGAAGTGGTTAAGATTGTAGATTACCTCTATGGTAAAGAAGGTTCAGACCTTTCCAACTACGGTAAGGAAGGTTACAGCTTCGAGTACAACGCCCAAGGAGAACCCGAGTTCAAGCTCGACTATGTAGAGAAGTTCAGAGACGCCTCGCCCTCTTCCTACTATGCCATCTATTCTGATTTGGGAATCACCAAGCTGAAC
>JAQVVB010000392.1 GCA_028699215.1 Sphaerochaeta sp.
TGCCTTCTTGAACCTCATCTCCAAGGACCTCCTGCAGACTGAAGAATGATCAACGACATCTGCAGCACAAATGCCAGAAGCGACCTGATCATGAATGAATTGAAGGGCTTGGGCAACCACAGGATCTTCTTCCATGATCAATGTAGTACTCTCTCGTTCAGTGACGGATCCGCATGCTATACGTTGGATCCGAATCTGTTTCACTTCACTTTGCAGGAGGAGATCAAGCATGGAGGCTGCCTGGTATCCGATCTGTTCGCAGTTGGGCTGTATGCTGGAAATCGAAGGTGTGGCCAGTTCACACAACAGGGCTTCATTATCCACACCTAAGACCGTCACTTCACCGGGAATCTGAATTCCCAGATTCTGACAGGCTATTTCAACCTTCATCGCAGAAAGATCGTTGCTGCAGAACAGAGAGAGCGGCTTGGAAAGCGAGGACAACCAATTGTCCAGATCTGAAGAAGGCTCATATAGTTGCCTCCAATAAGAAAGCGGACGGGAAAACCGGGGGAGGGAATCTGCAGGAACACCTATAGCAGCACAGAACCCCACCAGACGCTCCCTCGACCAGTGTACATGGTCAACACCACACCAGGCATACCGATTTCGCCCCAAAGCATGCAGATACTTGCCTCCTGTCACTCCGGTGGAGTAATCATCGTTGCGCACTTGCGAAAAGAGTTTCAGCGAGGAAGCTCCCGCTATGTCAACGACAGGAATATGAAGAGAAGAACAGGCCAAGGCCTCCTCGTCATTTTCTATGCGTGCAATCAAGGCATCACAACGAGAAAGCGAATCGGAATCAAGAGGAAAGAACCACGGTCCTTGACCGCGTAACTGCCAATTGTGTTGTCTCTTTGCATACCGAACCACGCCATTGGCGACCGCCATATCATACCCGTCTTGGAAACGAAGTTTCAGTCCTACTTGTATCATAATCAAAGGATATCATAGTAATGCGCAAAACAATAGTGTATATACGCATATCGAGCATTGCCAAGATGCAAATTACAGGTATCCTTATGCTAGGAAAGGAGAAACATATGGACGTTCCCTACATAACCATGCAAGAGACTAAAGCACATATGCCCGCCATTGGAGTCGGCACCTTTGGAAGCGACCACGTCAGCAACGAGGATATGGCCAAGTCAGTGAAAATTGCACTTGATTTAGGATATCGCAACATCGACTGCGCACGAGTCTACGGAAATGAAAAAGAAATAGGAGAGGTCCTTGCCTCCTACCCTGTCAAACGTGAGGATCTCTGGATCACCAGCAAGCTTTGGAATGATATGCATGGCAAGAAAAATGTGGCGATTTCAGTGAGACAAAGTCTCTCTGATTTGCAACTCGACTACCTTGACCTCTATCTGGTCCATTGGCCGTTCCCCAACTTCCACCCGCCCAAGTGTGATGTGGAAAGCAGAAGCAATGATGCGCGCCCCTATATCCATGAGGAGTTCATGGAGACATGGCAGGCCATGGAACAACTCGTTGACGAAGGATTGGTACGTCACATAGGTACCAGCAACATGACCAAAGCCAAACTTGAGCTGTTGCTGGCCTCCTGTAGGATTCGTCCAGCTGCACAAGAGATGGAACTGCATCCCTGCTTCCAACAGAAAGAACTTGTCAGCTATGTGAAGCAGCAAAACATCATTCCTATCGGGTTCTGTCCGCTGGGCTCTCCAAACAGACCGGAACGCGATATGACTGAAGGGGATGCCGTGGACATGCAACACCCCATTGTCGTTTCACTGGCCAAGGCACACAACTGCCATCCTGCAAACATCTGCCTCAAATGGGCAAATGCACAAGGTATCGTGCCTATCCCACAGTCTACAAAAGAGAGAAATCTGAAGAGCAATCTTGAAAGCATTCTCGATGATCCTCTCACAAAAGAAGAAATGACCCTGCTCAATGAGGCAGACTGCAACAGTCGTCTGGTCAAAGGCCAGGTATTTCTCTGGAAAGAAGCCAAAAGCTGGACTGAGCTTTGGGATGAAGATGGGACGATTGCCTGTCCCGCGCACTATAGGAAGTAACCATCAAAGGAGGATCATGATGGAAGCAAAGAAGATGAAGGGAGCAGTGCTCCCAGGAAACAGCACCGTCGCATTCAAAGAGTATGACATTCCCACCCCCGGTCATGGACAGGTACTGGTTAAAACCAAATGCACCACCATTTGTGGAAGCGATATCCGCTGCATTTACCGTGAGCATCTGGGCAAGGGCCCTGAAGGGTACCAAAATGTGATTGCAGGCCATGAGCCCTGTGGTCAGATAGTTGAAGAAGGTCCGGGCTTGAAGCGCTTCAAAAAGGGAGATCGAGTCATCGTCTATCATATCAGCGGTTGCGGAGTCTGCCATGAGTGCAGGCAAGGCTTCATGATCAGTTGCACCTCTGATAAACGTGCAGCCTACGGTTGGCAACGCGATGGAGGAATGGCTGAATACATCCTCTGTGATGAGAAAGACCTTGTAGCACTTCCAGATCAACTCACCTATGCAGATGGAGCTCAGGTAGCCTGCGGCTTTGGAACCGTATATGAAGCCATTGAAAAAGTGGGCGTTTGCGGGAACGATGCAGTACTTGTCGTAGGACTAGGTCCAGTAGGATTGGCAGCACTGATGCTGAGCAAGGCCATGGGAG
>JAQVVB010000393.1 GCA_028699215.1 Sphaerochaeta sp.
CCTGTACAAGATGATGTGGTTTTTTCTGCAAGCAATGGCAGCAGGATTATCTACCAAGGCAACGACATCATCCCCAATGCCTCGATCGATCCGCTTCTTGCAGAGGAAATCTATGAAAAACTCCATGAACTGAAAGCCACTGCGCTGATTTCCACCACCGAACATCTCTATTACAACAGTGACTACATGACAGCAGAACGATTTCTAGCCTACCAGCAATCGAACTATGCAAGACAATTCGAACACTTTTTTCAAGTGAAAGGAGAAGTACTCCAAATAACCTTCCTCTGTCTGGAACACCTGGAACAGATTCTCGCCTTCTCAAGACAAACATGGGGACACCAGACGAAAATCGCCATTTCCGGAAAGAACATGTTCGATATCTCAGCCTCCAGCAAAGGAGAATCGCTGATTAAAGTCAGCAATGCTTTCAAGGTTCCTGTTTCCCATACATACGCGTTTGGAGATGATGAAAACGACCTATCCATGCTCAGAGCTGCAGGGCAAGGCTTTCTCATGAGCTCTGGTTCCGACTCCCTGAAAACCTTGCACCCGCATCATAGTAGTGACATCGTGAAAACGATACGGACCATCATACAATGAGTGAATTGAAAAACCTTCCTAATGTAGGCAAAGTACTCGAAGAGCATCTACTTGCCGTAGGTATCGAAACCCCTCAACAATTGAAAGAAACCGGAGCACAAAAAGCATTTCTCCTCATCCGCATGCAAAGAGATCCTGGAGCATGCCTTAACATGCTGTACGGTTTACAGGGAGCCATTCTTGGAGTTCCTGACACTCATTTGAGCGAAGAAACAAAAACCACCCTGAAACAATTCTTCAAGACGCTTTCCAACGACTCCCTTTTGCACCCTACCAACGCTGTTCATTGAAAGACTTTCTATCGAAATCCCCAAGCGAGTCGGATACGACAACCGAGGTGGTGAGGTCTCCTGCCACATTCGTTGCAGTCCTGAACATATCAACAATGAAATCAACACCGGCAACCATTCCGACCGCCTCAACAGGCAACCCTACTGTAGTCAGCGTGATGATGGTAAAGGCCGTTGCTCCCATGGGAACGGCAGCACTGCCGATGCTTGCGATCACCGAAACAAGAACGATCAGAACGTAGTGGAGAGCTGTAAGTTCGATTCCAAAGGCATTTGCTGCAAACACCGATACCATAGCAGGGAAAATTCCCCCACAAGCATCCATATTCATGACAGCTCCAATAGGAGCAACAAAATTGGCTACCCTTGGATGCACCTTCAGACGATTCACCATTGTGTTGATGGTCATCGTAAGGCTTCCTAAACTTGATCTGCTGGTAAACGCAAGCACCAAAGCAGGGCTTGCTGCTTGATAGAACTTGAGAGGATTGATATGAACCACACCAAAAAGAAGACCGCCATATACAAGGGCAAGCTGAACAAAACAAGCTACAATGACGGCTACGACAAAAAGTGCAAGCGGTAACAAGGCCGACAAACCCGAAGAAGACAACCAATAAGAGGTCAGACCAAGAACCCCATAAGGTGTCAACTCTATGATACTATCGGTCAACTTAAGCATGATCGCTAAAAAACCATCCAGCAATGACTCAAAAGGCTTTATCGTATCCTGAGCAGAGCTTTTCACCATGATGGCTGCCACCCCGATGAAAAGAGAAAACACCACCAACGGAATGATATTCATATCAGCAGCGGCCTTTACAGGATTAGAAGGAATGAAATTTCTAAACTGGGTGAATACACTGCCTATCGTGGAGGGCTCCCGTACAGCTAGGTTCTCAATGCCGGTACCACTTCCTACAGAAAACAGACTCCCTACGGTCAGCCCGATGATTCCTGCAGCCAACGCAGTAAGCAGGAACAATCCAAGGGTCCGTCCCCCCATTCTCTTCAATTCCTGGGTATCCTTGAGCTTCAGCAACCCTGCAATGATGCTGGTGGGAACCAAAGGAATAATCAACATCTTCAACAAGTCAACATACCCAAACCCCACCAAGGAAACCCAACGGCGGATATCACCGCTTGCAGGATCTTCAATCAGGAAAAACACACCCAAACCAAAAGCGACACCAAGAAAGAAGGCTGTTGCAATGCGTTGGGTGAAACCCAAAGAGAACTTCCGTTTCATCAAAACCAAAATTCCCAAGGCCAGTAAAAATACCATCAGGGCAAAAACCGTTGTCACTGATATCATAGGATCCCCCTCCCTCATGCTTTACAGAACGCATCAGGTGTATAAAAAGTTATATCCTACTATATCTATAGTTTTACTATGTGTCAATAAACAGAAACACGCATCCCTTTCACCTTACAAATCCAAATACAGCTGCTTGCTTTCTCTCCTTTCAAAAACACGATCACCTTCATGCAAGGTACTGCACAAAAGAGGCGAAGCAACATCATGAAACACCTTTCTCGGACGATTCTCATGGGTGGCATAACAATAAACACAACCTAAAGAACAGGTATCATAGGCTCCAATATCAACGCTTTTCACACATCCACAAGCCTTTCTCTGTCCGACATCCTTCTTTGCATCCACCTGCTTGGAACATATTCGCTGTATTAATTCATCATCGATACATCTACCATGGAGAATCCCAAACTCATCTAGGTCTATCACTTCAGCACACGTCTCAA
>JAQVVB010000394.1 GCA_028699215.1 Sphaerochaeta sp.
CAATGGACGGTGTGTGAAATTGTAACATGATACCTCTAAATATTTATATATTCGCAATTATTCATACGTTTTTTCAGTGCAATAGTCAAGGTTTGTTGACATGATACATCCAAGATACTGTTCTCTGGGTTGACCGACAATACTCCTTTTTGCTTTCACTGTTGATCATCAGGTTCTTGTCGCAATGCATGAATAAATTGAGAGGGTGATACCCCCACTTCATGATGGAACAATCTGCTGAAGTAAAATTGGTCCTTGAATCCTACGATGGAAGCAATATCCTTTACCTGAAGATTGGGGCACTTTTTTATGAGGTTCATTGCTTTTTCCAATCGCAAGGACTTTATGTATTCATTGCAACTTTTGCCGGAGTATTTTCTGAAGAGTTTACTCATATAGGTCTGGGAAATTCCAAAAGAAGAACAGAGGTCAGGGAGCGTGATATGCTCAGCACAGTGTTTGGTGATGTATTCGCTCACTTTCAAGAAGAATTCCGGGGTGTCTATCTTTTGGAACGTTCCGTAGTCTTCTTTGATTATTTTCTCGAAGAGCGATAAGAGTTTGGTTTCCAGCTGTAGGTAGGAGGCGATATCTGAGAATACCTCATCCAGCATGAACTCGTAATTTTCCAGTGAATTGGTCTTTTTTGCATACTTCAAGGTGAAACGAAGAATCTGATACAAGCTTCCTTCCACCCAGAGTTGAGTCTGTCTTTCTTTTTTCCAGATGGAGAGTAGTCTGAGCAATTCGTTGCGGAAGTCGTCGAAACGGTTCTCTTGTAGAAAGAGTTCCAACTGTTGAAGGTCTTCTTTTTCAGGAGAAGAGGGAGAAATCTGAGGTTCTTGTTGTTCGTCATATTGAAGTTCTTGGGAACATTCGAGCACTACATGTCGGTCAAGAAAGGCGAGAAGTGTCTTAAGGTTTTCTGCAAATAGTTCCAAGGGAAAGGACATGGCGTTGCAAGCAAGTGTGTGAAAGGTTACCAAAGAATGAGGAGACTCTGCGTGTTCTTTCTCCAATTGTCCCCGTAGGGCGTGTTTGAATTCACAACAGGGGTGTTCACCTTGTTTTGGATAGAGATAAATCTTCTCCCTGTCATCCCTTCCTGAAAGCATGATCAAATCGTTGATGAATGAGATGCGATTGAGGCTGAAGGATCTGCAGAATCTTCCGGGAAGACAGTTGGTTCGTTCCACGGCAAGATAGTATTCATCATGGGGAAAGTATTTCAGTTTCTCTCCTTGACTGATTACAACTCGACGGGAGAGTTTGAGCAACAAGTCCCGTTGATGACTTCTTCTTTGCTCTTGCATTGTTTCACGAATGGAATTGAAGGCTTTTTGGATTTTTGCAGGGGAAAGCGGTTTGAGGATATAGTCCAAAGATCCATTGGTGAGGGCCCCTTTCACTGAAGGGAAATCCTGATATCCACTTACGACCAAAGAGCGAATATCCGGGTAGTCTTGAGCTAGATGATAGATGAGTTTCACTCCATCCATCACCGGCATGTGGATATCGGTGACTACAAGATCTGGTTTTGTCTTATCAATGACTTGTAGGGCTTCTTTTCCATTTTCTGCAGTCGCGATGACAGTGAAACCTGCGATACGTTGGTTGATGATGGTGCAGATATGTTCCTTTGCAACTTCTTCATCTTCTACGACGACGACAGAATAGAGGGTGTCTGTTTGCACTTTCAGCTCTCCTTAGTTTTTCAATTTTGCTCCAAAACGTATTTCAGCTCCTTCAGTTGTACCGTTGCGTACCGAAAAGTGCATGTTCTCTTTCGATTCATAGAAGAGCAACATGCGGGCGTATGTATTGATGATTCCTATTCCTTTCGAGGTGAATTCAATGTTTTCATGACAGACGAAAATCTTATTTTCTACACAGTCCATCTCTTCGTTGAGTTCCTGTAGTCGTTTTGTGTCGAATCCTTTGCCATTGTCTTTGATGGAAACGAACCACCATCCGTTTTGTATTGCCCCGGTGACACTGATATGCATGGTTCCTGTGATTTGCTCAAAACCATGTTTGATGGAGTTTTCTACGATTGGCTGAATGAGAAAGCGTGGAACCTTCTGGTTTTGGATTGCTGGTTCTATGGAGGTCTCAAAAACTACTTTGTCTGAGTAACGCACTTTTAGAAGAAATTGATAATGGGAAAAGTTCTTGATTTCCTCTTCAATGGTTGCGGTATGGTTTTTTGTGTCGGTTGAGTACTGGAGGAGAGCTGCAAGGCTGTCACACATGTTGCAGATCTGCTCGTCGTTGCTCTCCATTCCACGATAGGAGATTACATTCAATACATTATTCAAAAAGTGAGGGTTGATCTGCGCCTGAAGGGAGTTAAGTTGAGCCTGTAGATTGAGCAGTGCGAGATTCTTTTGGTGAACGATAGCCTCATTGAGCTGAACAAGAAGCCTAGCATACGCTTTGCTTGCCGCTTCAATCTCATCGTTTGAGGTGTCGATGGAAATTCCTTCTTGCAGTGTATTGAGGTTGGTGTTTTCTATTTGGCTTTTTAGATTACGGATAGGTTTTGTCAATTTTTTGGCTAAAATGAAGATGTAGGCAAGGGAAACAAAGAGAATGAGGACGGCGACGAGTAACGTCACACCATTCAATCCGTTGACCGATTGGGTGATTA
>JAQVVB010000395.1 GCA_028699215.1 Sphaerochaeta sp.
GAAGACAGAGGAGATGCGAAAAGCTGTAGAGGCAATCATCAGAGAAGAGAACAGCCACTATTCCATGTTGGAAGAACTCATCAAAATGCTCAATCGCCCCAATTCATGGGTCGAAGATGCTGAGTTTGGAGTTCGGGAAGACTACTAAGGCAATTTGGTTCTGGTGTGGTCACGAGGACCACACCAAGACCGTTTTCAAGCTCAATCAATCTGGATGATATGCATCTCAAAAGGTTTTAACTGGACGATTCTGCTCATATTTTCACAGCAAATCTCAGCTTGTTGCTCTATTTCGCTGGAATTGAGTACTACCAACTGCTTTGAAGCTGGAAACCAAGTCCCTTCTACATATGCATTATCACTGGTGAAGAACTGATCATGCAATTGATTACAGGCATAGAGAATCAAATTCTGTAACATCCTGGTATTTTCTGCAGTCACCCGATAGGAAGACAGATAGACACCCTTTCCTTTATTGACATCCCTACATGTTATGCAAGGGCTATTGTTGTTTGATGTAAGGACCTTGGTCTTCTCATCGAGTAAATAGATATCCTGTTTCTCAAGAATTGAGCACTTACCTACGATGCCAAGACCATCTGTTTCACATGGCCAACGACCATGGCAAAGCCTCCTCCCATCATCCCTATCGACACCAAGAATATGAGCCATGCGAAAAAGCGTGTCATAGCCTTTCACCTCAGAAGGTTCGTTCACTCCCAGAAACACCCCACCTTCATGTACCCATTGGGTGAGGTTTTCAACCAAAGTGTCGTTGCACCACGCATCTCCGCCACTATACGAACTACCGGCAAAACCAGCATTGATCACCACAGCCACCTGTTGAAGCCTCTCTTTGGTCAGGTTGTCAAAGGCTTCAAATTCCACATCGAAGGGAAGCCCCGACAAGCTCTCCAGAATGTTGATCAAATCCAGATCAGGATGTTCATGATAGTGCCCCCCACAGGTCCAGCTTCTCAATGAGCCCCAATCGGTGAGAACGAGAAGTTTTAAAGAGAAACAAAGGGGAGCTCCTTTCGCATGGAGTTCCTTGATTGTCCTGAATTCATCGGCTATGACGTCTACTGCATCGATAAAATCGGGAAAGGGCGTTGTCAAATGGAGATACCCACCCAGTCCTATGCGATCGACGCTCTTTCTAAGCAATGCCCTTCTTACTTTGCTCCAATAGGTGGTTGCATCCAACGCAGGATTGCCCCCTGGTGCAAAGGTGGGAGCTCCACCAAGACCGACAGGAAACAAATACGGATGGAGTCTCAATTCATGGACAGGGGTGCTTTCAACACTTGCACACAACCGTGCTTCAAATCCTGAAAATACACACTTGATGATGCCGTCAAACCCTATCTCAGAAAATCGCTTTCCCCCTGGTTCCATGCCAACCCAACTGTCATCATAAAACACATAGGCCTGTTTCTTATGGCTGTGAACAATTGCAACAAGTTCTTTTGCAAAGCCAACTACGAAATCGTTGGTGAAAGACAGGTAATCCTTCATCTTACGATTCCATGTGATGTGATTGGGGTTCCTTCGTCCTTGATTGATAAAATCCTCACTACATAGGGCATAGCCATAGGTGGCTGAAAAATCCTGCAAGGCTTTGGGACTTACGGTGAAATCATAGGAAGCCCAGTCGGAAAACAGGTCCCTGTTCTTGCCATCAGAACCCCAAATCCAGACAAAGTTGTAAAACAAGGAAGTAAATCGAACAACATCGGTATGAGGATGATCCAAACACCACTCTTCAAGATAAGAACGCAAAAACGCCTGGACTTCAGGATAACGGGGATCCAGTTGCCTGAGGTGTTCAGACTTCCAGCCATTCGTAACATGGTTATACATGTTGATCTCTTCCCAGATTCTCCATGCGAGAAAATTCACCGTATATCGATGCCAAGGAATTGCATGGTTGATTACGACTGTCCCATTCTCCTTATGGTATTCCCAAACATCCCTGGGTATTTCCTGGTTGGTCGTCCTGTCGAATACCTGATAATACGCAAGTGCTTCCTTATCGTCGTTGACTGCAAATTGCTGGTCGAAAAAACCATCCAGGAGAGGGATGCACATGGATTCACCTTCAGAAAGAACAGCCTTGCTCATAAGAAAGGTCTGTTGCTGGACATGGGGATGTTTTCGCGCGAACTCATTATGATTGCGTATGATGCAGATGGTCGAATAGATATCGAATCCTGCCTCTAGAATTTCGTTCGACAACGAAGTGCCTTCACAGTCACGGACAGCATCAGCTCCCCAACGCTTGGCAAGTTCCAAGGTAAGCTGCTCATACCCCGCTTCTCCCGGCAATGTAAAACATCCACTAGCTTTCATATGCACTACCTTTCATTATTTTATCTGTCTGAAGGTGATGATGAAAAAAAGAGAACACCACCAGATTCAGCTCATCAGTATACCCCGATTATTTCAATTCAGCATTGAATTTCCCATGAAGATTCAAAGTGAGAATTGCTTATCAAACAAAGCCTGCAATTTATCAATCGTACGAGGGGAAGACCCTTCGTAATGGTTGTTCACATTGATGAACAACACCGTCTCTGATCGTATCACTCTATCAAGAAGAGGAACGAGCCTTTCAAGTTCTGCATCCTTAGGAGA
>JAQVVB010000396.1 GCA_028699215.1 Sphaerochaeta sp.
GGATGCGGTTGCTGCTTCGATTGGGTATGGCAAGCTTTCCAAAGAGGAGAGACAGCACCAGAAGGAGAGTGGATGGAAGATTGGAAAGGGTGTTGCGATGTTGCAGAAGGCTCCTGCAATGCCTTCCAATACAGCCACCGCCAGTGTAGTGAAGATGAACAGCGATGGGTCGGTGTCTGTCAATGTCGGGTTGACCGATATCGGGCAGGGCTCGACTGCTGCCTTGGGCCAGATAGTCGCCGAACGGTTGGGTTTCAGCTATGACAAGGTGTTCGTGAAGATTGAGAAGGATACTGACAGCGATCCATATGACTGGCAGACGGTTGCTTCCAAGGGCCTGATCATGTCGGGCAATGCCTGCATCCTTGCCTGTGAGGATTTGTTGAGGAAAGGGTATGCCGTTGCTTCCCATGTGCTGAAGGCCTGCGTGGATGATTTGGCACACGATGGAGAGGGGGTCTATGTTCGTCATGATCCTGAGAACAAGATTGAGTGGCCCAAGATAGCCATCGGGTATGCATATCCTGATGGTAAGGGAATCGGTGGTCCTCTGATCGGGGTGGGTAGTTATATCGCCCAGGGGCTTTCTAATCTCGATAAGGAGACAGGCCAAGGAAAACCTGCCTTGGATTGGACGTTTGGTGCTCATGGAATCAGTTGTGAAGTCAATCCCAAGACCGGAGAGTATCGTGTTCTCAAGATCGCCTCGGCCTTTGATGTAGGTAAGGTGGTGAATCCCAATTTGATCAGAGGCCAGATAGTGGGAGGGATGCTTCAAGGGTTGGGGACTGCGATGTGCGAGGGGTATATCTACGATACAAGCGGGCATCTGCTCAATCCTTCGTTCACGGACAACAAGATACCGACATGCAAGGATTTGCCTTTGGTGATTGAGACGATAGCAGTGGAAAATTCACAGATTGATGGGCCGTATGGGGCTCGTGGGGTTGCAGAACATCCGATGATCAGCGTTGCTCCTGCTCTGGGTAATGCGATTTATCAGGCTGTAGGGGCTGACTTGCTCCATATGCCTATGAGAAGTGAGGATGTCTGGAGGGCGATGGGCGATAAGAAGCCAATAGACAATTGGATAACCAAGACACCGTTTGGTTCTTGTCGCAGTGATCTGGTAAACAGAAAGGAGGATGTACAGGAGCATGGAATCGAATGAATTTGAGTACCTAAGCCAAATGTCCGGGCTTATGTCTGTGTGCGTGAGATCCGGATAGGACTGTAGGCTTTTTTGAGGAGACTATCGTGGCTAAGAAAGATTTGACTGGAAAAAACATTGTGTTTGGACTCCAACACACCTTTGTCATGTTCGGGGCTACAGTACTGGTCCCGATTCTCACAGGGTTGGATATTGGAGTGACGTTGTTCGCAGCTGGTATCGGGACGCTTTTGTTCCATGTGATCACCAAATTCAAGGTGCCGGTGTTTTTAGGAAGTTCTTTTGCGTATATTCCTGGCATTGTCGCCATAGGAGCTTCGCAAGGGCTGGAGTATGCCTTGGGTGGTATCGTCATTTCCGGTTTGCTCTATGTTGTGGTGTCGATTATTTTTCGGTTTGTAAAATATGAGAACCTGCATAAGATCCTTCCTCCCCATGTGACAGGCCCCATGATCATTATGATTGGGTTGATCCTCGCTCCTGTTGCAATCCAGAATGCCAATGGGACGAACTCTCCCGGCATCGCGGAGGCGATAGGGCAGAATGGTTGTTGGCTTGTGGCTTTGCTGACCTTCGGTGCAGGGGTGTTCGTCAAGGTGGGATTCCCTAAGTTTGGATGGAAGTTTGCTTCCAATCTTCCCGTCTTGCTGGCTTTGGTGTTCGGATATCTTTTCTCCATCATCATCGGCATTGTCGATTTCACCGCGGTGAAGGAAGCTGCCTGGGTGGGCATTCCTCATTTCACGTTCCCAAAATTCTCTATAAGTGCCATCACGGTCATGGTGCCTATCGCCATTGTGACCATGGTCGAGCATTTCGGTGATGTACTTGCCATCGGTAATGTCGTCGGTGAGGATTTCATCAAGGATCCTGGTATCAAGAGAACGTTGCTTGGAGATGGTATTGCAACCAGTCTTGCCGGTTTGATCGGTGGTCCTGCAAACACGACGTATAGTGAAAACACTGGTGCTGTGGCCCTGACAGGGGTTACCAATCCTGTTGTCATGCGCATTACCGCTGTGTTTGCCATTTTCCTTTCGCTCATTCCCAAGTTCACTGCTTTGATCGGTACCATTCCGGCTCCGGTAATCGGTGGTATTTCCATTTTGCTGTTCGGTATGATCAGTTCCATCGGCATCAAGAATATGGTTGATGCCCAGGTCAATCTTTCCAATCCGAAGTTGTTGATCATCAGTGCGGCAATGTTGGTGTTGGGACTTGGTGGGGCTGCCTTCAATTTGGGCCCTGTACAGCTTTCAGGCCTTGGCCTTGCTGCCATTTTCGGCATCATTCTCAATGCCATTCTCCGTCCCAAGGATATTACCAAGTCTGAGGGCTAGGATGTAGCAAGGAGGGTAAAGAAAAGAAGAAAAGAACAAAAGAACAAAAAAAAAACAAAGAACAAAAAAAGCTTTACATACGGCTCCCTCCCAAAAGAAAGGAGCCGTATTCTG
>JAQVVB010000397.1 GCA_028699215.1 Sphaerochaeta sp.
TTCAGCAAGGGAACTGGCTGAGTACTCCAAGCAGAAACAGCTGCTCATGGGTGTTGAAACCGGAGGAACCGTTCACCTGATCACGGGTATGTATGCACTTGCGTCCGGTGCAAACGTGAAATACGTCGAGGCTGGGACCGATACGGAGAAGTTGACTACCCTCGTTGGTGGCAATATCGATGCCTGTTTCGTCAATGTCAACCAAGCTAGGCAGTATGTTGAAGCTGGGAAAGTAAAGGCACTGGGCTTGGTCTCTTCCACTCGTGAACCTTTGAGAAATCCTGTGCTTCCTGAAGTTCCTACCTTGGTCGAAGATGGCTATGATGTGTTCTTCTCCTTTGTGAATCTCTTCCTTGGCCCCAAGGGAATGGATCCTGCGTTGGTTGCAGAAATCTATGATTACTATGCAAAGGCTGCCGCCAATGATGATGTCAATGCAATTCTGGCCCCTGCCAGCATGAACATGACTTTCTATCCGCAGGCTGAGTCACTGGCAATCGTGCAGGAGCAACAAGTGATGTTGGATAAGGTTGTTGCTCAGTTGGGTCTTCAGGTCAAATAACTGAGAGGTTTGAAGCTATCCGGTAGGCTTGCCTACCGGATATGTGTGTTATGGACCCTTTTTAGGGATTGGAATCGAACTGGGCACTGCCTGGGATGGAGTTCTCTACTATGATCAAGAAAGATCAGATGATTGGGGCAGGGTTGGTACTCGTTGGAATCTTCTTCGGGGTGATGACAAGCCAATTTTCCATGCCACTTACCGCTGAATATCCTGGACCAAAGATGTTGCCGACCTTAGCGGTTTTCGGCCTGATTGTGTGTGGAATTGGGATATTTGTACAAAGTACTCTCAAGAATGCAAAGGAAAAAGTGTTTCTCGGTAAGGATGGCTGGATTCGTGGAGGCCTGACCTTTGGCATTCTCGTACTGTATGTTCTTGGCCTGAAGTATATCGGGTACATGATTTCCACCCCTATTCTTCTGTATGTACTTGCAACGTTGTTTGCGAAAGGACGGTATACGCGTCTGGTTCCGAGAATTGTGTACTCAGTAAGCTTCTCCATACTTGTCTATCTTGTGTATGTGCAGCTTTTCAAATTGTCTCTTCCAGCCGGAAGCCTATTCCAAGGATAACCCCATGTTTGAATACATCCCTTATATTGTTTCTGAGCTCATTTTACCGCTGAACATTGGACTTCTTCTGATCGGCAATATCATTGGTATCATCTTTGGTGCCATCCCTGGGCTCTCCGGGACGCTTGCCGTCATGCTGTTCCTTCCCTTGACCTATACCATGGAATCGGGGTCAGCCATTGTGTTCCTGCTTAGTCTTTGGATTGGTGGATGCTCAGGAGCTTTCATCGGATCTGTCTTGCTTGGTATTCCTGGTTCCCCTTCTTCTGTTGCTACATGTTTTGATGGATACCCCATGACACAGCAAGGGAAGGCAGGCAAGGCTTTGGCCATCGGTATGATAGCCTCCTTTTTGGGTACCTTCTTCAGTGCAATCTTTGGGGCTCTGCTCAGTGAGATCGTCGCAGACCTTGCCTTCAAGCTTGGTCCATGGGAGTATTTCTCCTTGTGTTTGGTAGCAATTACCATGGTCATTGCTATTTCCAAAGGCAACATGTTCAAAGGTCTTGCTTCCGCCTCAATCGGCCTTCTGTTTGCGAGTGTCGGGTTCTCCCCGATTGACGCTGAGCAGCGGTTTACTTTCGGAAACATCTACCTCTATGGTGGTTTGAGCATGATTGTTGTGCTCATCGGTATTTTTGGTGTCAGTAAGATCATCGTTGAGTATGGGCAGGGATTCAGCCCGCTTCCGGAAGTTGATACCAAAAGCATCAAAGGCTTGGGCATCAGCTTGAAGGAAATCCGAAAAGAGACAAAGAATATCCTTCGATCCTTCGGTATTGGTCTCGGTATTGGGTTCCTTCCCGGCATGGGGGCAGGTCTCTCGAATCTCGTGGCTTACTCGTCTTGCAAGAACAGCTCGAAGACACCGGAAAAGTTCGGTACCGGACATGCTGAAGGAATATGGGCATCTGAAGTCTCCAACAATGCTGCCATCGGTGGAGCAATGATTCCGATGTCTGCTTTGGGTATCCCAGGTGACTCAACCACTGCATTGCTCATTGGTGCCTTGACTATTCACGGCTTGGAAATGGGCCCGATGGTTTTCCGAAATAGTGGAAACATTGTGTACTTGATGTTTACGACGGTTGCTGTTTGTGCTGTTGTCATTCTGGTTTTGCAGGCCCTTGGTGTCAGGCTGTTTCCCCAAATTCTCAAGGTTCCCTACCACTATATGTACCCAGCCCTGCTTGTCATCTCCTTGATCAGTGCCTATATCGATTCCAACAGCATCTACAAATGCGGAATGATGCTGGTGTTTGCACTGGTTGGCATCCTGATGGCAATGGGGAATCTCCCGACCGCACCTCTGATTCTCTCTTTTATTCTCGGTCCTACATTGGAAAACAACATGTTGAAGTCGTTCCAATACACGGGAACCTTCATCACATTCTTCACCAGGCCCATCAGTGCAGTTCTCATGATTTTGGCAATTGGTTCAATCTTTACCCCATTGCTGCGTCATGGATATGTAATGATCCC
>JAQVVB010000069.1 GCA_028699215.1 Sphaerochaeta sp.
CTCATGATTGACGAAGTGCAATATGCTCCAGAACTTTTTCCCTATATCAAGATGATCGTGGACAAAAATCACGAACCAGGACTCTTCTATCTTGCAGGTTCCCAGCTTTTCAAGCGTATGGAGGGTGCAAAAGAATCGCTTGCAGGCAGGGTTGCCCTGTTACATTTGTCTCCACTTGCCAATGGCGAGATACTTGGACGACAGGATATACGTCCTTTTGAAGCTAATCTGGGGATGTTGTCCGACAGGCAGCAACAGAATAAGAGTGTGACCGTTACCGACATTTTCTCTTCCCTTCACCGAGGAAGTATGCCCGCTTTGGTCAGTGGTAAGTATTCCAAACCAGATTTGTTCTATTCTAGCTATATCGGTACCTATCTCGACCGTGATGTGAAAGAACTGTCAGGGACGATTGATTCCTTGAAGTTTACACGATTTCTTACTGCCTGTGCTGCGAGAAGCAGCCAGCTGTTGAATTACAAGGGCATTGGTGAAGATGCCGAAATCGATCAGAGTACGGCAAAAAGCTGGCTGAGAATACTGGAGACTTTGGGAATCATCTTTTATCTTCATCCCTACTCCAACAATGTCCTCAAGAGAGTCGTAAAGACACCAAAGCTCTATTTTTACGATACAGGCTTGATTTGCTACCTGACGAGATGGACAAGTGCAGAGACTGCAATGAACGGTGCAATGAACGGGGCACTTCTGGAGAATTATGTGATTTCGGAAGTGATGAAGAGCTACCAGAATGAAGGCCTGAATCCTCCTTTGTATTACTACAGGGACAAAGACAACAAGGAGATCGACCTGGTCATAGACAGGGATGGTAAGCTCTATCCAATTGAGATCAAGAAAACTGCAATGCCTGACAAGAACTTGGTAAAAGTCTTTTCCGTCCTTACCAGTCAAGCCAGTATACTTGGCACTGGTGCCATAGTGTGCACTGTCGAGACTTTGGGCGCATTCGACAAAGACAACCTCATTGTTCCCATCGGTTTGCTGTAACAAAGGAATATTTCACCCAGTAGGCGAAAAACAGAAGACTGAGTGACCTATGCAAGGAGATTGATATCCTAAACATCATTTTTTTTAGTCTTTCGTTCTCAATTTGCAGTTTCAGGATCTCCTTTTACGATAGCATCAAAGCTCTTGAATCTGCCAGAAAAAGCTTCCCTGGTTGCAACTCTTGGTTTGCACAGAAGGGAAGCCCTTTTTTGTTTATTGGTATCTAGAGCAGGTAGGCAGCTTCATGCGCCGTATGGATGGCATTGTAGAGCGTACCTTGGCGTGTATTGCAGTCGCCTATGGCAAGTACTTCCGGAGCACAGTCCTGGAAGGTCTCGACATAGTCGGCATCGGGACGAACGCCCAAGGAAAGCACGACGGTGTCACACTCAAGCGTTTCCTTGTCTCCCTCTGCGTTGATGAAGGTGGCCCCTTTGTCATCGACAGACTCCAGGCGCAGGCCACCACGGAAGATTACCTTTGCATCCTTGAGCATGTTGATGATGGCAATCTGGTTGAATTTGGCCCCGCCGTTTCCGAATTTCTCTTGGGGAACCATATCTACCAAGGTGACATGTTTTCCCATCCTTTTCTGTGAGAGTGCAGCTTCGCATCCCGTAAGTCCTGCACCCACGATGACGACATTCTTTCCCGTTGGGGCAGTTCCCATCTCGACATCACCGACCCATTGGGTTTTGTCGTTTTTTCGGGCAAATGCCGGAATGAGGGGGTTTGCACCCACTGCCACGATGACGACATCGAAGGCATCCTTTGCCAACAGCTCGGGAGTTACCGTAACATTTTTACGGATCTCGATGTTTGGCATGGCTTCCGTTTCCCTGACCGCCCAATCGAGATACGTCTTTATGTCTGCCTTGAAACTGGCGATCGAGGCCATGTTCAGCACACCCCCGAGTTTATTGCCTTTCTCGAACAGGACTACCTTATGGTTTCTTTGGGCAGCGGTACGGGCTGCTTCCATTCCGCCGGGGCCTCCCCCGATGATTGCCACTCTTTTCTGAACGCCGGGGGCAGGAATTCCTGCATAGAGGGTTTCCATCCCCATTTCGGCATTTACCGAACAGCGAAGAGGTGCAAGCAGATAATGCGTTTTCTGTATGCAGTTGTTGCACCGAACGCAGGGACGGGTTTTTTGTGCTTGTCCCTGTCTGGCGTTCTTGACCATCATGGGATCCGCCATCAGACCACGGGCTATGGATACCATGTCGATCTTATGCTCGGCAATGGCCTTTTCAGCCTGTTCCAAAGTCACCGAACCGACTACCGTTACCGGTACGTTGATTGCTGTCTTGATTTTTGCGGCATCTTCAATGTTGATTCCATGGTCAAAATAGACTGGCTGATTGATATAAGGAGCCAAGGCTTGGATGGAATGCATTCCCCTGGAGACATGGAGCAAGTCAATCTTATCCTCGATGACCTTTACGAATGTAATCACTTCTTCAAGGGAAGGGGAGCCCGGAATCATGTCGCTTGCATTGATTCTGTATTCGATGGCAACTTTGTTGCCTACTTTATCACGGATTGCCTGCAACAATTCATTGGTGAACCGGGCACTGTTTTCTATTGACTGGGCACCATATTCATCAGTCCTTTCGTTGATCAACTTCGAGAGGAAACAACCGGGGAGTTGTCCATGGGCCCCATGGATCAGTATGCTGTCCACTCCTGCGCGCATGGCTCGCTCGGCTGCTGTCGCGAAATCTTCGATGAAACCGTGAATCTGGTCCTTGGTCAGGTAGGTCGGGTCAATCTCTACGGTAGGCTTGTCTGCATTGGTATCCCTGTTCTCGAAAGAACCGGCTTCCATGTTGATGGCAAACAGCTCCATGCCAATCTTGCAATCATACATATGCACCAAGTCACAGAGCATGGACAGCTCATTTACCACCGATTCCTCTCCCAAGCGAAGCAGGTGCGCAACTTCCTTCGGTAAATTTCGGTTGACGATCCCGCACCCGATATTGATGCAGGCACAACCACCCTTTATGATATCGCGGGTCCATTCCATCAGTTCCCTGTTGACGTGCCCATCGGCAGTGGCAAAACTCGGCCAGACAGGAGTAAAGGTTACCCTGTTTTTCAATTTCATAGGTCCAAGCTGTATTGGTTGCAGTACGTGTTCATATGTATTTTTCATATGTATAGATCCTCCAAATCAAAATTTTTCATAAAGGTTTTAGCCTTGCAGGCTTTTTGCCTTTGCCGTTTTTTTTATGGCAGTCTCGGGAATCAGGATCGCGATGACGAAGGCAAGCAACCAGGCAATGCCTATGGCATAGTAGTAGATTGAAAAGTTCATGACACCGTCCTTCAAGGCAAACGGCTGTATGAGATAGGTGGGCAATACAACGGCGCCCAACAATTCGATGGTAGCGGTAAAACCAATGGCCGTACCGGCATACCTTGGTCCGATTTCCTTGAACTTCAGTGGCATGGAAATGAAGAAGGGCATCAAGGCTGCTGCACACAAACCAAAAATAAAGAAAGAGATGTAGCATACGATGCCATTGAGGTGCCATCCAAAGGAATAACCTACGGCACAGACCAGTATGAATACCAGGATGAAGGGTTTGTCCTTGCCCACCTTTGCAGCGAGCATAGGCATGAACAAGGCTCCGCACAAGTTACCGAAACTGACAATGGAGGCAACCAAGCCGGCTTGTGCAGGGGTCATTCCCTTGGAGATCAAGGCAGTGGGTATCCAGATGTTGAACGCGACCTGGCAGCCAAGGATGAGAAACAAGCCAATAGCGCACAACCACATGTTCTTGCTGGAGAGGACGACCTTCAATGTTTCCCCGATGGAAGGTGCTTTTTCCTGTATGGTCCTCTGCTCTTTCTTGTCCTTTCCGAAAATGGTCCAGAGGAGAAAAACAACACAGCACAAAATGGCAGAGACCCAAAAGGCGGTCCTGAAAGTTCCTAAAAAAACCGTAGTTGCCTGGGCTACGAATTGTCCTATGGTGGAAGCTGCAAGGAAGGCTCCCATTACCACGGAGATCAATTCCGGTTTGATCCACATGCTGAACATTTTCCCGCAGGTTACATTGACTGCTACCGCGCCGAATCCGGTGAGCAACATCATGGCATACAAAGAGCCATAGCTGCTTGCATAGACATGTCCGATGCCTCCAATGCAGGAAAGCAACATGGCAAGGGCAATAAGTGTTTTCATGCCGACTTTATCGGCAATGACTCCGAAGATGATGCTGAAGAAGATTGCCGGTACCATCGGGGATGAGAAAATCGATGAGAATTGGGTGGCATTGAGTCCCAATGTGGTGATTAAGTCTCCGCTCACAATCGACAATTGATACTGCGTATACTGGTAGGTAAATGCTCCTAAACAAAAAATGGCAAAGATGATCCAGCCATACCCTGTGTGTTCTTTTTTCACGTTACGTGTCTCCCTTGGTGTTTCACTTACTATGCATATTAAGATCTTTTATTATCGATATTATCGTATAGATACCGAATGTCCGTGTCCAACACAGAATAGTTCTTGCCCAACAACAAAAACTTATGCAAAGAAAATTATTCCTTTCATTAAAATGATATAGATATATCTTTGAATACGGATAACGAGAGAAGGACTATAAAATACAGAGAGAGCCTGTTAGTATTGAAGGAGTACAAACCCATAGGAGGTTTTCTTGGAACTACGAAAGATTACCTATTTTGTCGAGGTCGCCCGTCTCAAGAGTTTTTCGAAGGCTGCTCTGGTCCTGTATGTTTCCCAGACGGCAGTAAGTCAGCAAATTGCCGTTTTGGAGGATGAAGTCGGAGCCAAGTTGTTCAACCGGGACAAGAAAACCGTGCAATTGACAGCGGCGGGGGAGGTTTTCCTCACAGAGTCCCAACGCCTTTTGCGGCAATACGAAAATGCAATTCTCAAGGCCCGTGAAGTGGAGAAAGGGTACCAAGGGATTTTGAGGATCGGGTTTTTCAGCATGTTCGACAGGGAAGTCATAGCTCCCATACTTGCAACTTTCCATGCGGCTTGGCCCAAGGTAAAGATCAGTATCGTCCAATGCAATTTTCGTGATATGAAGACGAATATCCTCAATGATACGATTGACGTAGGATTTTCGTTTTGCATCGATTCCGAGGAGATCGAGGAATTGAAAGTACGGGAAACCTATCCTAAATTGTGCGTACATAAAGATCATCATCTTGCCAGTAAAACATTGATAGAGAAAAAAGACCTAAAAGGAGCGCAAGTAATTTCGTATATCAAGAATAGGGAGCAACTTGCCTGCTATGAAACGCACCATTCAGAGGAGAATCCAGGACAACTCTCGAACAAGTCTTTCTTGGTCGAGAATATGGATGATGCAATCATGTTGGTAAGCATAAACGCGGGAATTTGTTTCTTGCCTGAGGTGAAAAGCTTTGTAAACCAAGAGAAGATCATTTTCATCGATCAGAAGGTAGAGGATGTTCCTTTTGCCGTGAATGCCTATTGGATACGTGACAACAAGAACGTGGTGCTCCAAAAATTTCTTTCGGATCTGGAGGCTGACACATCCAAGCTTTGATGCTCCCTAAGCGAATCCGGTAGCGGGAGTGTTCGGTATTTCATGCTTTTCTTATGATCCATGCATACCTTCTTCATGGTTTGATGGTTACATAAGCGTAACAAGCCAAAGAGCAGAAGGAAGGCTTTCACTGAGAAGCCTCTTCCTTCCAAGGGTTTGTTTGGTAATGGTTCTGAAAGACAGGACCTTTGTACCAAAGAGGGATACAGAAGCAGACAAGGTCGTTTCTCCCTTACGTAGGGTACGGGGATTCCATCTAGGACACATACCAGGGAATTGGGGGTACTTGCCTTTTTCCGTTCAAATCAAACTTTTTCAAAAGTTTTATATATATTGAAAAGCCTTCCTCGGAAGGTTTTTTCTGTGCATGGGAGGTCTTTGCGCTTGGTTCTGACCATGTATGCTTGGTTGGCCGTTTGCTGATATGGAGGAAGATGAATCCCTTCTTGCTTAGGTTGTTCCCAAGAATAAGCCTGCTGTGTTTTGGAAGGGCGTTACGCTGTTGCCAAGGAAGGTGCATGCTTCGTTGCCTGCATATATCAAGCCTCCGGATTTTTCTGTATCCAAATAATTCGGATATGTTTTTCTGAATTTTACTATGTTTGTAAACTGGTCCTTGCTGAAGGTTTCAGAACTCTTTATTTCATAAGGGACCAACAATCGTTGGTCCTGGAAGAGGAGATCTACTTCAAGACCATTGCTGTTTTTGAAGAAATAGAGGTTCTCCGGTCTATTGATATTTACTCTTTGTTTCAGGGCCTCCATGACCACCATGTTCTCAAATAGATTGCCTCTCAATGGATCTCGGAGCATTTGGTTCTCGGTCTCGATTCCAAGAAGCACCGAGACAACCCCAGTATCATGAAAATAGAGCTTTGGGGTCTTTACAATAGTGCTGGTCCTACTGGGAAACCAAGGCTGGAGTAGGTAAATGATGTGAGAGGCTTTGAGTAGGGAAATCCATCGTTCGATGGTCTTTTTTGCTACTCCCAAATCATTGGACAAGGAACTGTAATTCAAGAGATTTCCGACTCTTCCTGCCAAGAGTGTCAGAAACTTGTGGAAAACCAATTCATCCTGGATTGCTGTAATTTGCTTCACATCCTTTTCTACATAGGTGGCAATATAGTTCCTGTAATAATCATATGTATTCAAGGTTTTTGTCTGATAAACTCGTGGCATGAAGCCGTGGAGGATTTGTTTGTCCCTTGTTTGTATGGCAATGCCTGCCTCAGTCAGTTCTGCCATGGAGAAGGGAAGTATTGTAAAAAGTGAAGTTCTTCCTGCCAAGCTTTGAGCAATGGAATCCCCGACTTTCAACTCTTGACTACCTGTCAGGATGAATTGTGCGGGTTCCTGTTCATTTTCATCAACGATTACCTGTATTTTGCTCAGGAGGGTTGGTACATTTTGTATTTCATCAAGAATCAAATGACTCCCGTAGCTTTTGAAAAATCCGTTGATGTCTTCCGTGGCGAATGTTCTTGTCTGGGGATCTTCAAGGTTTATATACGAATAGTCAGGAAAAAGATGTCTAGCTAACGTTGTTTTTCCTGATTGTCTTGGTCCAACAAGGGTTATGACAGGATATTCTTTTGCAAGAAGCAGTATCTGTGGTTCAAGTTTTCTTTGTATGTACATTTATATCTCTTGATTTTATTTTAGCACAAATTACGGAGATTGCAACATCAATGTTGCAATCTCCGTAATAATCTAGATCTTTTCATTCTGTGTAAAAAAATTCTCTTTTATTGTGAGTTGGTAGAAAATCAGCAAAACCTGCAAATAGAGGGCTAATTCGAATGGTAGTCGCAATACTTCAATAGATCTGGTAGACAGTCTTCTTGGTGGAATCTTTTGTGCAATAGCATTAAGACGGCTTGAACCGGTTGCAATGGCTTCAAAGATACAGTTGTAGAGTGAAGGTTCGCGAGGCTCAGTCTTTGCTGAAGTCTTTCTTTTGTTTTCCAATATTGCCTTGAATATGTATGAAAATGTGAGAAAACTTTTAAAAGTGGCTAAAAAAACGTGACAAAATTGTAAATACTGCCTAATTATTCGTGATGACAAGTTGCTGATATTCTTGTTTGGGTTATAATGATTGAAACGGAGGCGCTTATGTATCTGAAACGGAAGATTGATGCTTATTTAATTGATTGGAAGAACGATATGGATAAAAAGCCTCTCGTTGTTAAAGGTGCAAGACAGACAGGCAAGACCGAGTCAATCCAGAAGTTCGGCTTGGAAAACTACAAAAACGTCGTGTATATAAATTTTGTATTGGAAAAAAAATACAAGACAATTTTGTCAGATGGATATGAAGTTGATTCCATTATCAAGAACATATCTCTGATAGATCCTTCAAAAGACTTTATTCCGCATGAGACGCTCATAGTGTTTGATGAGCTTCAGCAAATGCCTGATATAGCAACCTCCCTGAAGTCCTTCTGTTTGGATGGAAGATTTGATGTAATCTGCAGTGGTTCATTGCTAGGCCTCCATTATGAGAAAATTCATAGTATCAGCGTGGGGTACAAGACTGACTACGAAATGCGTTCGATGGATTTTGAAGAATTTCTTTGGGCCAAGAGGTATGAAGGGACTGCAGATGAAATGCTCCTCCATATGATTGAGTGTAAAAGTTTTAGCGAGACTGAAATGAGTGTCTATCAAGCCCTGTTTTTAGATTACTGCATACTTGGGGGGATGCCTGCCGTTGTAGCCAGCTATATCGAAAAAGGTACTTTCTCCAAAACCCTCGATATTCAGAGACAGATACTTTTGGATTACGAAGAAGACGTTAAAAATTATGCAAATAGCCTTGATAAGGCAAAAATACTCAGTGTTTATAGAAATATTCCTGCCCAATTGGCAAAGGAGAACAAGAAGTTCCAGTACAGTATCATAGCAAAATCTGCCAGAAGCAGAGAATACACCGGATGCATCGACTGGCTTTATGATGCAGGGGTAATACATATCTGTTACTGTCTTAATTTCCCTGAACTACCGCTAAAGGGCAACTATGATGAGACCAAATATAAGCTATATTATGCAGACACAGGACTGTTGGTAGCGTCTCTAGACGAAGAAGCACAAGAAAATCTTAGGGCAAACAAGAATCTTGGTGTATACAAAGGGGCTTTATACGAGAATTTTGTAGCAGAGGCTTTTGTGAAGCAGGGGCTGGGACTCTATTACTACAAGCGCGAAGACTCGACCCTAGAAGAAGATTTCTTTGTCAGGACAGCTGACGAATTGATACCTGTAGAAGTGAAGTCAAATTCCAATTGCTCAAAGTCTTTGCAGGCACTTATCAAAGGAGACAAATATTCTGACATTCATAAGGGGATTAAGCTTTCAGCAGGAAATATCGGTAATGCGAATGGGATATTGACGTTTCCTTACTTTACTTCTTTCTTGATCAAGAGGTATCTTCACACTCTGTCAATATCCAAGCAGCTATGATTTGGGGGTGAAGCCCTTTTCATGGGCAAACCACTGTACTGGCAAGGGGCCTGGTTATCTGTAAGGTCGTTTGATCAATTTGGTCTCAAAAACCACAGTTCTTGAGTGGTCATGAGTTTTTGGCGTGGAGTTTTCCTTTCTTGTGGATTTCTCTATAGCTACCTGGCTATGAACTTTTTGTTCATTCCTTTTTACCGTTATCCACAATACAGAACTGTAGGAAGAAATACAGGTTTTTTTCTATTGCTTGATGCTTAAAAGCTATTGAATCTGAAAATATACTCATATTTAACATAAAACTTGACATATAACATTTAGAAAGTTAGGATGATACTATATTGTTAAAATAAATTGGAAAAACATTATGGATTATATATACAATACATTGGGAATAACGGTGAAACAGCAAGAGTGGGACAAGAAAATACAGGTACCATTTTTTATCCTGGCTAGATATCGAATCGAATGTATATTGCTCGATTCCGTCAAGACATTGTTTCTCTACCCAAAAACAGAACTTGATCAGATTGCAACGATAAAAAAACACATACTAAGAATACAGGGAATTGAAAAACTACCGGTGGTAGTAATGCTTGATAAGATGACCAGACAAAGACGGCAGAATTTTCTCAATGCCCATATTCCTTTTGTGGTGAAAGATAAGCAGATTTATTTGCCTTTCCTAGGTGTTTTCCTGCAAGAACGTTTCGACACTGAAAATGAATTGACAGAGAAATTGCAACCATCGGCACAAGTTTTGTTTTTCTACTACCTCTACAAAAATGAAAAGGGATTGTACATGAATGATGCCATAAGAGCTTTGGGTTTTTCTGCGATGACGATTACCCGAGACGTAAGACAACTGGTACAGACAGGGATTTTTTCTTCAAAGAAAGATGGTGTGCAGAAAATACTGTATGCGACAACGGAAAGTAAGGAATTGTATCAGAAGATGAAGCCTTTCTTGATTAATCCTGTACGTAGGAAAATCTATGTCAACAAAGAAGATTGTGAACAAAAAATGCTTTTTGCCGGAAATACGGCCTTGTCGGTTATGAGTATGCTCAATCCACCTAGGTTGAGTTGTTATGCCATTGAAAGTAATGCAGGCAAAAAGCTTCAGGGAACAAAGAGTCTGTTGGATGATGAAAATCAGGTATGTGTTGAATTATGGAAATATGATCCACAAATCTTAGCGGAAAATGAGAGTGTTGATTCTTTGTCTCTTGCCTTGTCATATATCGATGACAAGGATGAACGAGTTGAAGAGGCTGTTGAAGAAGTATTGAATGTGCTGTGGAGGAACTTAGATGATAGTAGGGTTTGAGAGCTTTAGACGATGGTTTCAGGGATATGAAGATCAGTATGTAATTATTGGCGGTACAGCCTGCAGTCTCCTCATGTCGGATGAAGGCCGGGAATTTCGCGCAACAAAGGATATCGACCTTGTGTTGATTGTAGA
>JAQVVB010000398.1 GCA_028699215.1 Sphaerochaeta sp.
CCATCTCCGTCATGTCCCCGAACAACTTCAAGTCGATCAACAAGGGGAGCCTGGAAGGCAAGATTGCCATGGCATCACCGCTGTCCAACAAGCAGGCAGGCACCTTCTGCGGCATGCACTTCATGTTCATGAACTCCCGTTCAAAGAACAAGGATGCAGCATGGAAGTTCATGGAGTTCCTCACCGGCAAGGAGTCGATGAAGATCTGGATCGAAACATTGGGAACCGCTCCGCTGCGCAAGTCCCTCGAACCTGAGTACCTGGCCATGTATCCCGAGGAAGGACGCTATGTGCTGGATGCCATCAGCGCGGGCACCGGTGTGGCAAAGGTCGCCTATTCAAACACCATGTTCAACATCGTGAATGAGAGCATCGAACGCATCTTCTATGATCAGGCTACCGTCGAGGTTGCCATGAAGGAAGCTGCGGAGAAACTCCAGAAAGAGATTGATAATCAGTAGTACCTGAAACAAAGAGCACCCGGGAAGCATGTGCTTCCTGGGAATCTTTGCACGACAAAAGGGGTGGGGATCGAGCTATGAGAGACCAAAAAAGCGATAGAGCGGCATACGTCATGATCTTGCCCGCGTATTTCACCTTCACTTGTTTCATTCTGGTCCCAATCTTTCTGATTGTGTACTACAGTTTGACCGACTACAACATGTTTGCAAGTCCGAACTTCAACAGTGTCAAGAACTACATGCGGATGGCAACGGACGAGGACTTTCTCAAATCGGTACAGAACACTTTGGTCTATTCGCTGTTCTACCTCATCCCGCAGCTCTCTCTCGGCTTGCTGTTTGCGGTACTGCTGCATCGTCCCAGCCGATTTATCACTGTATTGCGCTCAGCCATCTATATTCCCAACGTCATCTCGATGGTTTGTGTTTCCATGGCCTGGCTGTGGATCTTCAACCCAACCTTCGGGGTTCTCAATCACGTCATTTCTGCAATCGGAATTCCTGAGCAGACGTGGTTGCTCGATCCTGCAATGGCCTTGGGATGCATCATTGTGATGAGCATCTGGAAGAGTTGCGGTTACTCCATGGTAATCTATCTCTCCGGCCTTACCGGGATTCCTGCATCGCTCTATGAGGCTGCCCGTATCGACGGAGCCGGAGCATTCCGCCAATTCACTGCCATTACCTGGCCCATGCTGAAACCGACCACGTTCTTTCTGCTCATCACCGGCATCGTGAACAGTTTCTCCGTCTTCGAGCAAGTGAACATCATGACCAATGGAGGTCCGTTGCGTAGCACCACCACCATTGTCCATCAGATTTACCGCAGGGGGTTCCTCGAGTTCAAGATGGGCTATGCAAGCTCAATGGCAGTAGTATTGCTGATCTTCTCCCTGCTCATCACCATCCTGGTCTTCAAATTTGGCAGCAAAGGCCAAGATACCGACATTTCCTAGGGGTTCGTATGAAAACACAACGTGCATATACCATCATCTGGACCATCCTGGTCGTCAGCATCGCCTTGGTTGCCATCCTTCCCGTCATCATGATGTTCTTCGCCTCCTTCAAGACGTTGGAGGAGATCAGGTCCGCTGATTTCCGCCTGCTTCCCAAGGCTCTGAGCTTTGAGAACTACCGTGTGGCGTTCGAAACCGGTGATTGGCACATCTATTACCGCAACTCCCTGGTCATCACCAGCGTCACCGTTGCGTTTGCCCTCCTGTTCAACTCCATCGCAGGGTTTGCGTTTGCCCGATTGAACTTCAAAGGTTCCAGAATTCTTTTCTTGCTCTTGCTCATCGGCCTGATGATGCCTCCCCAAGTTACGATGCTTCCCACCTTCCTCATCATGGCGAAGTTCCCGCTGGCCGGAGGAAACAACCTCTTTGGGGCGGGTGGACATGGGCTTATCAACACCATCCCAGGCATCATCATCCCGCTTGTCTCCGGGTCCTACGGTGTCTTCCTGTGCAAGCAATACTATGAGAATTTTCCCCGTTCCATTGATGATGCCGCCCTCATCGACGGTGCAAACAAGTGGCAACTGTTTTTCCTGATCTATGTCCCCAACTCACGGGTGATTCTCGTTACCCTTACCCTGCTCAAGGGCTTGTCCGTCTGGAACGACTACCTGTGGCCCTTGGTCATGACCAGCAGCGAATCAAAGCGAACGGTCCAGCTGGCACTCACCATGTTCACTTCTGAAAATGTCACCCAATGGGGACCGCTCATGGCCGCTGCAACCTTTGTGGCAGCTCCCATGATCATCCTCTTTCTGTTCACCCAAAAATACTTCATCCAGGGCATTGTCACCACTGGCTTGAAATAAGAGAGAGAGAGAGAAAAAGTAAATGAGGGATACTCGAAACAAACCGAATGTGCTACTCATCAACTGTGATGATATGGGGTATGGGGATCTCGGCTGCTATGGCAGCACCAGGAACAAGACCCCCTCCATCGATGCAATGGCAAACGAGGGGATGCGATTCACCGATGCCTACTGTGCATCCCCGGTGTGCAGCCCCTCCAGGGCTGGGTTGCTTACCGGCTGTGACCCACCCCATCTGGATTTCAACCGGGTGCTCTTCCCTGCCGATCCCATGGGGTTGAATCCGGCAGAATACACCCTGCCCATGCTGTTCAAAGA
>JAQVVB010000399.1 GCA_028699215.1 Sphaerochaeta sp.
TGTCTGTTTGTCTGCCCTACTGGGGCCACTGATACGGAAACAGGTCAGATAGACTTCAAGAAGTGTCTTGATGGGTGCCGTCTATGTGTGGACGCCTGTCCTTCGCATGCAATCTATCTGGTGTACGATACCTATCCTGAGCCAAAGAAAAAAAGTGAAGAGGTGAAAAAAGTCTTGCATGCTTTATCTGCAAGCAAGGCCATGCAAGAGAAAATTGCTGCAGATATTGCAGAAGAGACCAAGGATCCGCTTGCAAAACAACTGGCTAGGACGATCGAACGTTCCAATAGGATATTGGGAGAAGATTGCCTGAGAGAGTCTGGATATATGTTGCCACAAAGTGTTGAGAGCAAAACATTTCTCTCAGCAGAACTTGAAAAAAGAAAGGCGGATGAGGATTTTCCCAGGGATGCCGTGGAAAAGCTTCTGAAGCTTCTGTAAAGAAAGAAAAGAGAGAAAGAGAAAAGACCCCGATCAGTTTCGGGGTTTTTTCTCGTACAGGTAGATGATGAAGACTCCGATTGTCCCGATAAGCGCGGCAAGTCCGGTTGAGAGCCAGAGCAAGCTCATGGAGTGGGAGGCAATGATCATCCCTCCAACCATGGGGGCTATTGCATGGCCGGTGCCCATGATGATGGGGAGAATGGCGGAAAAACGTGCTCTGTGGCTGATCGGTGTGTTGTTTGCTACGTAAAAATGTTCGTTGGTGGCCGAGATGATCTCTCCAAGGGTGAATACTACGGTGAGCAGATAAAAGACGAGAGGGAGTTTTGCAAAAGCGAAAAGCGAGAAACCCACTACATACAGCAAACCAGAAACCACTGTGTTGGATAAGGGGTGGAACCGTCTGAGTTTGCTGACCAGCAGAGGATTGAACAAGACAACCACGATTCCGTTGAGAGCCATCATCCTCCCATACAGAGGAGCCCCCTTGGTCCCGAATAAGTCGGTGGTGAGTAGAGGGAGCGCAAACAGCGTTTGGCTATAGGCATAGCTGAAGAAGGTGACCGATAAGGCGAAGAAGAGTAGTTTGGGACGGGTGAACAAAGCCTTGAAAAGCCCTCCTTCTTCTCCTTTCTCTGTGGTTTTCCAACTTTTGCTCTCTTCAATGAGTTCTTTGGATGGTTTGCTCTCTTTCACTTTGAGTATGACAAGCAGCACGGAAAGGATTCCTGCTGCGGCATTCCCCCAGAAAAGCCAGCTTGGTGCTGCAAAAAAGAGGTATCCGGCTATCACCGGGCCAAAGGCATATCCAACATTATGACCGAGGTATATCAAAGAGAACGAGACCTGACGGTTCTCTTGGTTGGTGACATCGGTTTTCAGCGCCTCTCTGGCAGGGTCGACCGCTCCATCGAAGAGCAGTCCGAGCAACACCAGGTAGGGAACCATGTCGGTTCCTTCAAAAAAACCACAGAGAATGAAGCACACATCCATGAGAAGCTGGAAGATCACCATCACCGGTTTCCTTCCAAACGTGTCGGCAAGCTTGCTGCCAAGAAACGACCCAGGTACATAGAGGACGGAAGCAAAGGTCATGAAATAGCCGGCCTGCAACGGGGTGTATCCAAGTCGTTGGGTGAGGTAGAGAGCAAGGAACGGATAGACGAAAATGCCTAGTCCGTTGATGATGGTGGCAAAAAACAGGACATAAATGGGCTGGGGGAGTCCTCTGTAGATGGTGAGGAGATTTTCCCGCTTGGTTTTCATAGAATGGCCTCGATGGCTTTTGCCAATCCATTATCCTTGTTGGACGATGTGATGTGGCAGGCATATTGCTTGACTTCATCGGGGGCATTGTCCATTGCCACCGCATAGCCGGCAGCTCGGAACATTCCGATGTCATTATAATAGTCTCCGATGGCCATGACTTGGCTTGGGGCATAGCCATATGCAGTGCACAGTGCACGCACTGCATGGCCTTTGTCGATGCCTTTCTGGGATATTTCGATGTATTTTGGTGAGGAGCTGTAGATGTTGAGCACAGAAGAGAACTGTTCCTTGAGTTTTCTTTCCATGTTCTTGATTAAAAGCGTATCCTCGCTCATGCAAAGCAACTTATAGGGGAGTTCAAGGGAACTGGAGAATCGTTCTTCCATTTCACTGAAGGGGACGATTCTCCCTTGTGTCTTGGATACTTCGGATTCAACATCATACCAAGGCCCCCAATGGTCTATGTACCAACTTTCGTTGGTGAATACAAAGGTTTCCAGTCCACTTCCTTCGATAGCAGAGAGTACGTTGAGACAGGATTGCCAGTGTACAGGATGGGAAGCCAGGGTTTTTCCCCTGTCCAACACCAATGATCCGCTGTAACATCCAAGAGGACCGGTGATATCCAGTTCTTCTTGCAATACGGCAATGCTTTGTGCAATGCGACCACTGACCAAGGCAATGGTTATCCCTTGCTTGTAGGCTTTTGCGATTGCATGTTTTGTTTCGTCGGTTATCTGATGGTTGCCATCGAGCAACGTTCCGTCAATATCGGTACATATGAGTTTGCATTCAAACATGCATCCATCCTAGTATAAGAGGGTTTTCTTGTACATACGAAACGCTGAAGGCAACGCGGAAAAATTGAGTTTTCATTTTTTGCAATCCAGATC
>JAQVVB010000070.1 GCA_028699215.1 Sphaerochaeta sp.
CGTTTCATCAATCTGGTGAGCTCTTCCTCATCTTGGGCATGAAATACATCCAAATCCAGTTCTTGTGCAAAGATTTCTATCTGATTTGAAGCACCTGCACGGAAAATGTCAAGGGAAAGCAAGGCTACCTTCAACCTGATGTCTTCACTGATTAACTTACTATACAGCACGGCCATTTTTACCAACGTGGTCGTTTTGCCCACCCCGGTTGGACCGAGAAGGATGAAAAACTTCTTTGGATGTGCATAATGCATCTGATCGATTTGGACTGTATCGATGATGTACTCAAGCAAACGCATCTGTAGCGTTTCCTTATTTTCATGATGTTCATCACAAAACAATGCCTGTATCGCTTCCTCGATGTACTCTTCGCTGAAATCATTGAGCTGCAACAGGTCCCGTATGAAGGCTTCCCCCTCCATCTTGCTGGTGATTTCATCGACAAGATGGGTGCGTTCCTCTTGCTCAGGGATTTCTTCCCTCTCTTCAACCGGTTGTTTAGGAGGTTCCCCCTCACTGATCATCTCTTGGGATTGCACCAGATAGAAGGTGAGCAGACACCCCTGGCGTCTTTGAAACACAGAACCGGAGACATAATCTTTGCGGGCATGGACGCGCACCAAAGGCCCGTACTGTGCACGGGCCTGTTTGAGTGCGGTATCATAATCTACTGCATCAAGTGTAATGAATTCCACGGTGCTCCCTTTAGAGAATGAACTTGGAAAGATCCTGATCCTGAATGACGTCACTGAGCCGTTCATCGACATAGGAACGAGTAATGGTTATCTTCTGACCAGAAAGCTCATCTGCACTGAAAGAAAGTTCCTCGAGCAGCTTCTCCATGATCGTAAAGAGCCTCCTGGCCCCGATGTTGTCATTGGTCGTGTTCACTTCATAGGCTATCTCGCTGAGTCGCTTGATTGCCTCATCATCAAATACGATATCAACTCCTTCAGTCTTTAGCAACTCCCTATACTGCATTGTAATGGCATTTGCAGGTTCGGTGAGGATCCTATAAAAGTCAGAAGCTGTAAGGTCGTCAAGTTCCACCCGTAGGGGAAACCGTCCCTGAAGCTCGGGAATGAGGTCACTGGGTTTGGATACATGGAAGGCTCCACTGGCAATGAAGAGAATATGCGTCGTGTCGATGACACCCCACTTGGTGGAAACGCTGGTCCCTTCAACAATCGGAAGGATATCCCGCTGGACACCCTCACGGGAGACATCAATCCCCCCTCCGCCACCGCCGGTCTTTGCAACCTTGTCAATTTCATCGAGGAAGACAATGCCCATCTGCTCGACGCGCTCTTTGGCCTCATCGATGGCACGGTCGTTGTCTACAGCCTTCTCGGTCTCTTCCTCGGTGAATATTTCCCGGGCCCTTTTAATGGTCAGCTTGCGGTTGTGGCCTTTTCCATTGCCAAAAATGGAACCAAGGCTTTGCATTGCTTCCTGCAGTTCATCCATATTGGCCTGTCCGAGCACCTCGATACCGACCTTTTTATGACTCTGCACGTTGATCTCCACTTCCCGTTCATCAAACTTTCCATCCCGAAGCATCTGCCTGAACTTCTCACGTGTTGATGTTTCACTGTCTGTATAAGCAACCCCTGCAGGAATGATCTGTGCAGAAGGTTTCGCTCCCTCTTCGTTTTTTACACTGGGAAGCAATACATCAAGCAGTCGCTCCTCAACCCTGGCCTGGACCTTTTCGATCTGGCTCTCAGCCAACTCAGTCTTGACCTGCTGGACGGCGACGCTCATCAAATCACGGATGATCGACTCAACATCTCGCCCGACATACCCCACTTCGGTGTACTTGGTTGCTTCCACCTTGATGAAAGGCGCATTCGACAGCTTGGCAATCCTTCTGGCAATTTCAGTCTTTCCGACTCCGGTGGGTCCGATCATGATGATGTTCTTTGGAGATACTTCATCGCGGATCTCATCGGGAAGACGTTTTCTTCGGGTACGGTTGCGAATGGCAACTGCAATGGTCCGTTTGGCCTTATCCTGCCCGATAATATATTTATCCAGCTCTTTGACGATCTGGGAGGGTTTCATTTCATCCAGTTTTTTTGTGGTGCTATATGCCATTTCTTTTACAGTTCCTCGACAATGATTGAATCATCGGTATATATGCAGAGTGTAGATGCAATCTGAACACTCTTGACGGCAATCTCCCTTGCAGACAGCTCAGGAGAAGATTCCAAGTAGGCCAAGGCAGCAGCCAATGCATAATTGCCACCGCTTCCGATTCCCATGGCATCCCGTTCAGGATCCACGACATCCCCAGCTCCATTGATCAAGAAGATTTTCTTTCCATCACTGACCAACATCATCGCTTCCAGTTGTCTAAGCTGCTTGTCGGTTCTCCACTGCTTGGCCAACTCGACGGCCGAACGGGTGAGATCCCCATTGAACTGTTTCAATTTTCCCTCAAAAAGTTCAAAGAGCGTGAATGCATCGGCTGTCGTTCCTGCAAACCCGGTAATGACCTTGCCATCATAGAGCGTCCTAACCTTGTGGGCATTGCTCTTGAGAATCGTATCACCAGCTGTAACCTGTCCATCTCCGGCAATGGCCACTTTTCCATTTCGACGGACTGCGACAATTGTTGTTCCTTTAAAACTACTCATTCTGTTTCCTTCCATGCGGATGACAAAAGGCATAGACCCTGGTCAACCTTTGTTGTGATACATGGGCGTAAATCTGGGTTGTGGAAATGCTTGCATGTCCGAGCATCTCTTGCACCAAGCGGATATCTGCTCCATTGTCCAGCATATGGGTGGCAAAACTGTGTCGCAACACGTGCGGCGTAAAACTTTTCTGCCATCCAAGCCTAACCTTGTATCTTGCAAAAATACTACCAACGGTGCTCATCGGCAACTGTTTTCCCGAATCTGAGCAAAACAAGCGCTCGGTCTTTCCAAAGCGTGCCTGCTTTACCGAAGCATAATAGCTGAGGAGAGACCTCGTTCTTTTCGTAAAGAACACATAGCGGAACTTCTTTCCTTTTCCCAGTATCCTGATGCGTTCATTATCGTAGTCGATATCCTCTTCTTCAATGGAGAGCACCTCGCTGATACGGCATCCCGTGTCATACAACAAGGTGAACAGCAACATGTTGCGGGTGGAAGGAAAATCATCATAGGGAAGCGAAAGCAACTGCACCACCTCTTGAACCGTCAATACGGTAGGCAGATGGTTCTGCGCCTTCTTCAAGGAAATCAAATCGAAGGGATTGGTGTTCACCAGACCAAGTTTGCGCTCTTGGGAATAGAATGAACGTGTAGAACTGAGCATCCTGTTCACCGTGGATTCACTGTATGCCTTGTTGGCAAGAAGATGCCGTACATATTGGCGAGCATCCCCTTCAGACACCTCCAAAAGACAGATCCCATAGGTGTTCAAGAACGAACAAAGATACGATAGATCCCTCCCATAGGCAAGTATGGTCTTGTCGCTTGCTCCTTGGACATATTTCAAATGATCCATGAAACCATGGACAGCCTCTTCATTGGTCATCATAGCTGAGACTATACCATGTGTTTCCGTAACGGTACAGCGAGCGTTCATCATGTGTAGCATGCACGGTATTTCCACAAGGAAAATGTATATATCGTGCCAATTGATCATACCCCTCAACGGCGATCGCCCCCTCTTGGTATAATCTGATGCTGCCTTCATTCACCGTTCGATCCCTGATTCCCGTTGCATGCACATAGACATCCCTTCCCAGATCCAAGGCATTGGTGGCACAGTTGAGAGCTCCTGATTTTTCTGGAGCCTGAATGACAAGCAGATGGGGAGAAAGACCGACGGTAAGGACATTACGGCTCAGACAACGATATTTCAAGGCCGCATCATCAGGTTCAAAAGGTGAAATCAAATTCATCTTCTCAAGCAATTCGTTGTTTTGGATCCGGGGAGAAGAAAGGCCACAATCACAACATACATATGCCTTGGCATGTGCATCATTACAGGCATACAAGGCTGCTCTGTCTATGCCCCTGCTGTGACTGGTCACGATTCCTACACCATTGGATCCTGCTTCGAGGGCGAACGCATAGGAAGCCTGTCCAGCACACAAATCAGGGAACCGTGTGCCGCAAAGAGAAACAAGAGGCTCATCAGAAACAGGTAAGGAACCTCGATAACAAAGACGAAAGGGAGGGTTTTCCATCTGAGACAGCAGGTTTGGATACTCCTTCATTCCAAGAAACACCACCTTGTATTTGCCGTCGGAAAGAAAAGAGAGAAACCGCTCAACCCGATTTTTAAGGTTCAGATGTGAAAATTCACTTTGCATGGAGGATAATGAGGGATTCTTCTGGACGAAAGAACACTTATCCCACCCCGATAGAGGAAGAAACGAAATGGCGAGTAATACTGAAAGCTTCATATTCCCTTAAGGAAAAAGACAGCTTCAATCGCTTCAATATATGCCTATCATTCCCAGCAAAACCTTCAGCAAAAGGAGGGAGAGTACAAAAAGCATCACAGGCTTGACGACCTTGGCTCCACCGCGGATGGCCAGTCCACTACCGATGTACCCTCCTATGATGGCACTGAGTGCACAGGGGATGGCAATGGCATAGTCGATGTTGCCGAACCGCATGAAGGTTGCAAGAGCAGCCACATTTGAGGCAAGATTCACCACCTTGGCGGTACCGCAGGCCTTGAGCAGGTCCAATCCTATCACCGAAGTGAAAATGATGGTAAGAAACATTCCGGTGCCGGGACCGAAGAACCCATCATATGCTCCGATGATCAAACCACTGAGTGCAGAAAAAAAGACTGCCAACTTATTTCCCATGGGTTTAGCCTGTCCAAAATCCGGTTTGACCATCATGAATACGGCAATGGCCGGTACCAAGAAGACCAAAAGATAGTGAAGGTACTTGTCTGCGAAAATCGTAGCAAGGTAGGAACCAAGAGCAGAGCCCAAAAGGGACATGACCACTGCAATGGCTCCCACTTTCCAATCGATCTGCCCACTACGGATATATCGGTAACAAGCCATGGTCGTTCCGCTGGTGGAGGCAAACTTATTATTGCCCAAAGCCACTTGGGGAGGAAGTCCGACAGCCACGTATGCTGTAAGGGTGATCAGCCCTCCACCGCCTGCAATTGAATCGACTATTGCTCCAATGGCGATGATGGGACAGAGAATCCAGAGAATGCTCATTCTTTTTCTTCCTCGTTGGTATGGTAAGCGTCATATGCGTGTTTCAGATCATTGGTATGTACGTGAGTATATATTTGGGTCGTCTTGATGTCACTATGTCCGAGCAACTCTTGTACGCTTCGCAAATCCGCCCCACCTTCTAAAAGATGGGTAGCAAAACTATGTCGCAACGTATGGACTTTTGCAACCAGATGAATCCGTTCACAATACATCTTAAACCGTTTGAAAATTGCTTGTCTGGTCATTTTGTGGCCATTGCGCCCAACGAACAATGCTTTCTCGTTATACCTGGCCTTAACGAGATCAGGACGGATATCACCAAGGTATGCATCCAAAAGCGTGCATGCAATGTCTCCGACGGGAATGGCCCTCATTTTATTCCGCTTCCCTACAACCCTGATCGAATGATTGACATAGTCATCAACCTGAAGGTTGCACGCCTCACTGATGCGTAAGCCGCATGAATAGATCAGCTCGAACATGCAGCGGTCTCGAAACCCCAGAGAAGTATCGGTGTCGATGCTTTCCAACAGCGTGTCTATCTCCTCAATAGTGGAGACAAGGGGAAGGTCGGATGGTATTTTCGCCCTGGTCAACAGAGTTATGGGATTGTCAGAACGAATTTTCTCTTTCTGCAAATACAAGAAAAACGAGCGGAGAGCTGAAACGTTCCTTGCAATGGTACGAGGAGAAAGCCCTCGCCTCTTGGCTGAAAGGATAAGATAGGTTTCCATGTCCTGGGAGGTGACATGCTCAACTTCCGTTTCAATGGCTTCAAGAAACAATCCAATTTCCAGCTTATATACAGCAACGGTGGCTTTTGAAAGCCGCCGTTGTAAAATCAGATAATCAATATATTCATCAAGCAGTTGACAGTCGGTTTCCCTTGACATCCCTATCTCTCTTCCGGATTCCTTGAATAACGAAGCACGGCAGGAATCGAATAGTCACTGGAATTGCCAGTGGGGGCTTTTCCGATCTGCTTCTGCAAATCCTGCCAACGGTTGACCTGAATGGCCCCGACATCTCCCTCCATGTCATTTTTCTTTGCACTTTCCTCAACGTGTTGTTCACCTTTGGAAGCAGCATATCGACGTTTTGCAAGATCCATCTCATTCATTTCAGCCCCGACGACCTCTTCTTTACGCTCAAAGCCCGTAGCGACAACGGTAACTTTGATACGGTCTCCAAGTTCAGGGTTGAAAGCCTGCCCGGCGATGATCAGTGCATCCTCGGCACATTTTTCGGTGATGAGTTCTACAACATCCTGATATTCCTGCAGGGTAAGACTGTCACTTCCTGAAAGATTGACCAAAACACTCTTGGCTCCCTCGATGGTGGCGTTTTCCAAAAGTGGATTGCTCACGGCCTGCCTGGCTGCATCTACAGCTCGGTTGGCACCTTCTCCGAAGCCAATGCCCATCAAGGCATCCCCCTTTCCCTTCATGACGGTACGAACGTCTGCAAAGTCGATGTTGATTTCACCTGGCTCTGTAATCAGTTCACTGATACCTTGTACTCCCATATAGAGTACCTCATCAGCCATGAGGAAAGCCTGTTTGATCGGGGTGTTGTTCTCAACGACCTTCAACAGATATTGGTTGGGAATGATGATCAGGGTATCAACCTGTTTGCGGAGTCTTTCGATTCCGGCTTGGGCGAGCATCAGTTTTTTCTTTCCCTCGAAAGCAAAAGGAGTGGTAACCACCGCTACAGTCAGCGCGTTACAGCTTTTAGCGATCTCTGCCACTACAGGAGCAGCTCCGGTACCGGTTCCCCCGCCCATACCTGCTGTGATGAAGACCATATCGGCATTCTCCATCTCACGACGGATATCCTCCTTGCTCTCTTGTGCAGCTTTCTCGCCAACCTCAGGAATACCACCGGCACCAAGCCCCCCAGTCAATTCCTTACCGATTGGAATCCGAATCTGGGCGTTTGATCGTTGCAAGGCTTGCATGTCTGTATTCATTGCAAGGAAATGCACTTTCTTAAGGCCGCTGGCGATCATGCGGTTCACCGCATTTCCACCAGCCCCTCCTACCCCGATGACTTTAATGACCGTTGCCGAGGCTTGCTCGTCCTGTACCATATCTTCTACTTCAAACATTCCGAAATCCATATCTAAATCCTTTGCCATCAGGCGCATTTAAAACAACGTTCTGAAAAAACCCTTCACCTTGGAAGAAAGTCCACCCTCTTTCCTTCTAGTATGTTCTTTATGTGATTTGGAGCCCGTACCCACTTCCTTGACTTTCCTCGATTCACTTTTGAGAAGACCGAGAACCGTCGAATACAGAGGGCTGATATAACTCCTATCCAATCCTCCAATAGCCTCAGGAAAACCAAGACGCGCCGGAAGTCTGAATATCTCACTGGCAAGTTCAGTCACCCCGCTTAGTAAGGCACCACCACCTACCAGGACGACTCCACCGCCAAATGAACCTTGCACATTTGCTTTTTCCAAATCATTCTGCAATCGGGAGAATATTTCTGCCATTCTTGGTTCTATGACCTTGCTCAGCTCTTTTTTGGGCATCCTGATTGCCGGCAGACCTCCCACCTGAGGAATGGTGACCATATCCTCACTGGAAACCGAAGGCACATAACTATGACCGGACTCGCACTTTATCTGTTCCGCAATTGCCCTTGTCTTGTTGAGGATATAGGCGATATCACTGGTGACAGCCTCTCCCCCAAGATTCACTCCTCCGGTAAATACAGGAGCCCCATGGAGATAGGCAATCATATTCGAAACACCGCTTCCTATGTTGATGAGGATGGTCCCCATCTCCTTTTCCTCAGGACTGAGTACAACCTCAGCATCGGCAAGGCTTTGCAATACTAGACGCTGAACCCCCAAACCTGATCGTTGAATGCATTTCCGTTGATTCTGGCAGATTGAGGAGCTTGCCGTCACGATGAGCACCCGGCTTTCCAACCGGTGTCCCAACATATCAATAGGATCTTTTATCCCAACCTGTCCATCTATCTGAAAATCCTGAACCAGCGTGTGAAGAATTTCCCTATCCTGAGGAAGCTCGAAAGCACGCGCGACTTCAAGAGAACGGAAAATGTCTTCCCGTTTGATTTCCTGGTCCTTGCTGTTGATGCCAACCACACCGGTACTGGGAATGCCTATGATGTGTTCCCCTCCGATTCCTATGATGACCTCTGAAATTTCAGCTCCTGCCTGCAACTCTGCCTCGTTGATCACCGATTGGATGGTTTTCAAGGTCTGCTCGATATTAACTATCGAACCGGCACGGACTCCTTCGCTCATGCGTTCACAGATGCTATCGATCATCAGAAGGCCATCATGGCCGACTGAACCGATTACACATCTGGTTCGGCTTGAGCCGATATCCAGGCCCATCAACATTTTATCACCAGCCATTACAGCAACCCCCTTGCCTTCTTCATCCCTACCTGCGTACCATGGCCCCACGATAGAGGTCATAGCGTTTCATATCCGAGCTAAGGAAAGAGAGATGCTCTTTCTGGTCTTCTTCGACCAGTGCGACTGCAGAAGTAACTTGCGCCGTACTCACAGGCTCCCTCACCCAAATTTGGGCATTCAAGGAGGAGAGTTCCAAAACCATCTTTCCAAAGCTGTTACTGCTATTATTATCGTATTTTATGCGAGTTATCAAGGTCGTTCTTTCATCCAAAGACCCCGCAAGCTCCATTACTTGGACAAAACTCGAGTCAATTCCATATTTCTGCATCATCGAGGCATATCCTTGGGGAATCTCGACCTTCACCGCATGCGGGGCATACAGGTTCCAATCTTCCTGATCCAATACAACCAAAGCATTTTTCCGTAACAAATACATGGAAACCACCTGTCCATCTTGATCGTTTGCAGAAACCAATACAGGACTTTCGACAAGAGAAACCGTCACCTTCAAGGAAGAAGGAAGCTGTCGCGACATCTGTACATCCTCAACAACGGAAAGAGCAGAAAGCTTTCTCTCCAACTGGTAAAGATTGAGGGAAAACAATGAAATTCCCGTGAGTTGGGCCAGAGATGTGGTAAGGGAATGAGGTGGTTGCATCCCCTCATTGGTGATATCCAACAGCACGGTATCGATGTTGAAGGTAGGAATATAGCGCAGAGAAATAAAACCGAGCACCAAAAGAAAAATGAATACCAAAACAAGTATTTTGGTTTCAATGCGCATCATGCTCATGACATCTCCTGTTCCTGGGGAAAGAGAATTTCCTGTCTCTCTTTTTTAGGAAGCTTACTTTTCTCAAGCAAGATTCTGCCGCTGCTGATCAGCATGATCCGATACAACAAGGCGCAGCAACAAAGGATGACGAACAAGTTGGTTCCACCCTGACTGAAAAAAGGCAGGGGAATGCCGGTTGGGGGCAATAACCCGGTGACAACGGCAATATTTACAAAAGCTTGGGCAAGAATCATTGTGGTTATGCCAAAAGCGGTATAACTGAGGAACCGATCCCGATTGAGCATTCTATAATAGGTATTGTACCCAAGGATTGCAAGCATGGAAAACAGGACGAGAATGAACCCGGCACCAACAAATCCGATCTCCTCACAGACAGAAGCAAAAATGAAGTCACTCTGCACTTCAGGAATCAGACCTAATTTATAGACACCATTTCCAAGCCCTACACCGAACATCCCGCCTTCTCCTATTGCCTTCAAGGAATTGGTCACCTGATAGTTGATGCCGCTTGGATCAAGGTTGGAAAAAATGAAGGAAAACACACGTTTCACCCGATAGGGTTCACTCAACATGACAGCAACTCCAGGAACGGCAAGGAAGGCAAGCATGAGAAGCAGATAGGAGATTTTCATCCCTCCAACCAAAAACAGGGTGACGCAGATGCCAAGGTAAAGAATGGTGGTCGAATAGTCTTTCTGCATAAGAATCAGCAAGGTGAAGACCATCACTACAAAGAAAGGGATGATCATGGGCTTTATCGTCCCCTGTCCACTTCGATCTTTTTTGTAATAGCTAGCCAAAAAAAGGATGGAACCGATTTTTACCAGTTCAGAAGGTTGCAATGAAGGAAGAGGCCCGATTTCCAACCACCTTTTGGAACCTAACTTTTCTTGTCCGAAGTGAGTGAAAAGCGTCATGAGCATCAAAACCAGACAGAGGACAAGAAGAGGAACGACCATGCGACGAATCCACGAAAAAGGAACGAACCGAATGAAAACCGAACAGACCAATGCCAATACGACAAACATCAATTGTCGTTGGAAAAAATAGTAGTGTGGCAGATCATGGATCAAGGC
>JAQVVB010000400.1 GCA_028699215.1 Sphaerochaeta sp.
GCATGTTCCCCATCGATTGCAACACACAGGACTACGACCAAACCTTGATGGGCAAATTCGATGCCCTTATCGAACCCTATGCATTCGACTGGAAGCTATCGTCAATACTCCCCAAAGTCTTGTTTGCAGGAACAGAGGCAGGCACGCTCACCAAAGCAGGAGCACTGCTTCTAGACCCCACAGGGGAGCTTCAGATAGGAATCCCTCTCTGTCCTCCTGAAGGAGATGCTGGAACAGGAATGGTTGCTACAAACAGCGTTGCAAAGAGAACCGGCAATGTGTCTGCAGGAACTTCAGTATTCGCCATGATCGTCCTGGAACACGAACTGTCCAAGAGCTACAACAAGTATATCGATTTGGTCACCACTCCTGATGGATCGTTGGTTGCCATGGCTCACGCGAACAACTGCACCGGTGAATATGACCACTGGATGGCTTTATTCAACCAAGTGCTTGAAGCTACGGGAAATACCATAAAGAAAGGCAAGCTCTATGACATTCTCCTTCAGAAGGCCTTGGAAGGTGACAAAGATTGCGGTGGGCTTCTCCCCTACAACTACATTTCAGGCGAGACTATGACTGGAATCTATGAAGGAAGGCCTTTGTTCGTTCGCTTGACGCAAAACAACTTTACACTGGAAAATTTCATGAGAGCCCAGCTCTTCACCGCCTTGGGAGCCTTAAGAACCGGTATGGACATCCTGTTTGAGGAAGAAAAGGTCAAGATCGATGCCATCAATGGCCATGGAGGATTTTTCAAAACCGCTGAGGTAGGACAAAAAGTAATGGCAGCTGCCCTTCATACGCCGATTTCAGTCCTGAAAACAGCGGGAGAAGGCGGAGCCTGGGGTATTGCCCTGCTCGCATCATTCTTGATCAACAACAAGAGCAGAAAACTTCAAGATTTCCTGAATACAGATGTATTCGCTTCAAGTGAGGTGAACACCATGGCGCCCACACCTGAAGACATTGAGGGTTTCAACGCATTCTTCGCCAACTACAAAAAAGGGTTGCCGGTTGAAAAAGCCGCTGTTGAACACCTAGACTAATTTGGGATCCCTCTCTCCTACCTTCAAAGGGTTGGCACGCAAGTGTTTTTGTGTGACCAACCCTTTTTTCTTCATGAAGCGCTATACCAACAATTCAAATCCTCAAGGATTCAAGCCAACTATTCGCTCACCTAAGTCATATCTTTTATTAACCACATGCGGATTTTCTCTATCATAAGCATAATTTTAACAAAATCATTGTATTTCTCTTGATTGTTTGCATACACATGTATAGAATCTTATGTCATAGGTTATAATCGACCGTCAGAGAAAGAGGACCAGCAATGAGCTCCAACATTCGTTTGATGATATTCATATCCATCATTGGATTCATGACATGCGAACCCCTTGTAGGCGGAGATCTCTATCATGACATTGCAACAGGTACAACCTCCGGATTCGACTTGGGCATTGTCGATGGCTCAAACCCTTCATCCTACGAAAATTCTACAGAAGTATGGAGAGAATCCGGATATGCAGGTCGACTGATCTATACAGGTGATCCCACTACGTTGACCATTTCCAGTTCCGGCACAGCAGCCACGGAAACACAAAACAATCGCTTCTATTTCACCTACCTCATGAACGGAACATACCAAAGCTATCGATGGAGAGAATTTTTCATTGTTGCCCGTGTAAAAGGACTGTACCAAGGATCAGGAAACAATCAACATGATTTTTCAGGTATGAATTCAGTGGTTGCAAACAATCCGGGAACGATACCCATCGCTCATGGTGCAGGAAATGAAGAGGTACAAATCAATGAATGGGGATACAACACTCAGGCTCAACGAGCAATCTATAACGGCAGTAATGGATATAGATACAAATATCCGTATCAATACATCTGGATTGACCTCACGCTCATTCGTACCTCCTCCAAGAACGATCTTAGGAAAGCTTTCTATGAGTCCCAACTGAAAGCAACCACTACAGAAGGCTTAAGCTATACCCTTCGCCTCATTGGGAAATATAAAAATCCAAATAGCAACTCTGAACCTTCTCCTTATTATTTTGGAGTGGAAAGAACCATTGAGGATCCCTTTCCCTTCACGCTTCTGGAAACGAAAACCTCAACGAATAATTATCTGAAGGTTGGAAAACTGAGATACAGTTCAGAAGATTCAGCTGCTACCATACATTTGGCCTCCAATGAAGAAGGAACCTCCGATATGTATCTCTTTGTTTCTCCCCATGGGGATCACTTTCCGTATTCAGTGGTATTTGATGCAACCCTTCCCAACAGATCTCCTGTAACCATGACGACCTCAACGCTTGCCGCAACCGAACTGATGCAGATTTATTCACCCATTGACAATACAGATTCAGATATCCATGTTCTTGAAGGGGATATCGGTATGTACCTTCCCTCCTCTGTGAACTCTTTGTCAGGAATCTATTCCTCAACAATCTATTGTTTCATCACACAGACAGATTAAAGCCAACCGGCGCAGATTACTCAACGCCGGTTGCCGCATGTCACTAAAATTGTGAGCTATTGGGAGGAACAACTCACTTTCTTTTCTCCTTCAACGTTGCAAAGACACTCTG
>JAQVVB010000071.1 GCA_028699215.1 Sphaerochaeta sp.
GCCGACCTTTTTCAATACCGAACTCCTCATTTACCAAGGAAGCAATCAGAGAAATCTGGTCCTGCCCTCCCATCGGTGCATAGGCCCTGACGTTATCTGCATCAAGCCACGTTTCATCACTGACACGAGCTGCATCGACGATGAATGTATAGAGCACGGGATCTCCTTCCCTTGGTATGGCCAAAAAACTTCGCCACGGACAAAAAGCATCGAGAATAAAGCTCAACGTCCTGATACGGGTACCCAGATACACATCAATGCCGAGATTACCCATCATGTGTTGGAGAGCCTTCACCCGTGCACGATTGTCAATCCAATACGGACTTGTTGCATCAATGGTTCTGCTCATGCTTGTTCCTCCTCATACAGGGTGGAAACCCCAGAAAGCACCTTGTTGACTCGGTCAGCCAAGGGAGCGAGCCTCACAGCCTTTGCCATGTTCCCTTTGAGCCGGAGTTTCCCTGTCATCAGGGCTCGAGTGGAACTCAGCTCCCCTCGGGTGATGGCAGCGAAGACCTGATACGGCCCGCGTATGGAAAATTCTGCCTGCGGAACTTCTCCCTCTCCTGTCTGAAAATCAGTCACCTTTCCCTCTTCGCACGCCAAATAGAGGTATTTCTCTCCTCCTCCAGGACAGTTCTCATAGATATCCACCATGGAAGTGGTGACATTATGCATTTTCTCCGGATCGATTTCCGTCTTCAACCGTTCAAACCCCGCCTCTTTCCACAGGGGACTCAAATACCTCAACTTTTCTTCCATACCTCATCCTCCTCTTTATCATTACCGGGTCAACAACCCGTACAACACAAGATCGAGGCTCTGTTCAAACTGCTTTTGTTCGTCGCCTGTTTCCAAGACATAAGCCTTTTGGATGGAAACATGATAGAGGGAAAACAGAATCCGAGCGGCTGCATGCGCATTGGAAACTGAGAACACCTTCGCCTCAACACCTTCTTGGATGAACTGCTGCAATATTTTGACAGAACGATTGTTTATGGAAGTAAAGGGATCTTCTGCTTCAAAGAGGGGAAACAACGAAGGATCTGCAGATAAAATCCTTCGAAGATGTGGTTCTTCACGTAAATACGAAAAAGCAGAACAACAAAGGGTACGGAACCTCAGGACAGGGTCAGTGCACTTCTGAGCTGCCAGCAAGGCATTTTCCTGCCATTGTGCCAGTCCGTAGGCCACTGCCTTCTGATATAAGTCCTGTTTGTCATGAGCATACCGATAGAGGGTTCCCACTGCCAGGTTCATTCTGGAGGCGATGTCTTCCATCCCGGTTTTCCGATACCCATACTCGCTGAAAACCTCAAGGGCGGTTTCTAGCACCTGAATCTGTCTTGCTTGTGTTTTTGGTGAATTAATGAACATTTCCTTCATTTATTCATTTTTAATCGTATTTTCTCTTCTGTCAACAAAAAAAGAGAACCGCTGCACTTGGCAGCGGAACGCTTCATATCATTGGTTTCCTAGAGTGTATTCATTCGGTCAAAATATCTGGATGGATACAAGGAGCAGGATGACCAGAACAAGGACAAACATGAACAGGTACTTTTTCCTCTTGCGTTCAAGAGCTTGCCCTACAGTCATCTTCGGTTTTTCCTTTTCCTTAGCCAGGGCTTCCAAAGCCAACTGTTTTTGTCGTTCGTCTTCCTTCTTGAGTTCAAGCTCCCGCTTGATTTGGTTTTCAACCTCTCTCTTTGCTTCCTTCTCTTTCAGATCAAGATAGCAACGGCTGCACAACACCATACCTTCGCAGGCTATGAGATCGTCGTAATAACTCTCCTTGCATTCAGGACAGACATAACAACGCTTGAGCTTTCCCTCTTCTATCAACTTACAGACAACCATCTGATGATTATTGGATGCAAGTTCTTCCTTATTCTTGAACAAGTGCTTCCAAAAAGAAGGTTTCACTTGCTCAGGTGGGTTGTTGGACAGTTGCTGCCCAACCTGCACTATTCGTTCACTCAGTCCCCTGTCTTGGGTAATGAGCAGTAGGCTCTTATTTCTTCCTACTGAAGAAAAGAGATTCACCAAATGGTCATCTGCAATGCCAACGCTCCCCGTATCGCCGATACGGACGATACCCTTGCGAGCCAGAGACCTGATCAAATCAGGACGGATCGTAGAACGCACCCGTACCTGCTTGTCCTTTTCAGGGTTATCTTTCAACCCATGCAACTCTTCCAGAGTCTTCTCCAGAATTATCAGTTTCTTTTTACGCCGCTTGAGAATGGGTTCAGCATCGGAAACAAAATGCAAGAACCAATCCTCCTGAATGATGGGCGCAGTATCTACATAAATCTCATCAAAAGAGCGTAGTTGTTCGTCCAAGACGGCCTCATAGGCCTCGTCACTATTCTTAAACCTACTGTAATCGCCAAGCTTACAAGCAATGACCTCCCGATAGAGACTCATCTCACTTGCTGGATTGTCGCCGTCCAGACTCACTCCTACGCTTCTGAGAGTACTGAGTACCTTATCCTTGCTCATGCGAAATTCAGATGAGAGTACATCCGTAGCATTCTCGGATGTAATCGTCTCCACTTTCGCCCCAAGGGGTCTCTTTCTCAAAAGTCTCGCCATGTTCCTACTTACTATCCTTCGCACGCTTGGTGCAAATGATCTCTATGGCCTGTTCAAGGGTAAGAGCCTTCACAAGCTCCTCATCCTTTTTATATTTGGCAGGAATGGGAATGTTGTTTTTCCCTACCTTCAGATAGTAGCCATAGCGACCGGTGGCTAAATCCACCTGCTCTTTTTCGAACTCTCCAATCTGCCGCACGACACCGGCTGAAGAAGAGCTCTTTTTTGATTTCGTTCCTTTCTTTCCTGATTTGGGCTTTTCTTGGGCAAGCAAAGCAAGCGCTTCTTCAAGGGTGATGGAAAAGAGTTGCTCGTCGTGATCGGTCTTCTTCAGATTCCGAAACTCTCCATTACATCCAATGAATGGACCAAATTTACCCTTGGCTGCCACCACTTCATTACCAGATTCGTCCTTACCAAGGACCCGTGGAAGCGAGAGATACGTATTGGCAAGATCAAGATCATGATCCAGCCCACTGTCGGAGATCCATTTGGGAACACTTGCCCGCTTGGCCTCCTTGCCGCTCCCTTCCTGCCAGTAAGGACCAAACCTTCCCACCAAGAGCTGTACAGGTTCACCAGCATGCGTACCTGTACCCAACACCTCGACTTCTGGTTTGACTTTGCCCTTTGCAATCAAATCCTTTACATCTTTGTCTGTGATGTTGCCGGGAATCCACGTATTCGGCAAGGATAAATACTGACTCTTCCCATCTACCTCAGGTCCCAACACATAGGGACCATAGGGACCGATCATGATCGGGTTTGCTTCTTCAATGTGACTGAACACCAACGTTTTTGAGAACACCTTGTTGTCAAGAGCCAACTGCACCTTGTTCTGGTTTTCCAACCCATCATCACCGAGATAAAACTTCTCCAAGAAAGCGACCTTGTCCAACTCCCCTGAAGCTATCTGGTCAAGATTACTCTCCATCATCGAAGTAAAATCATAGTCTACGAAATGAGGGAAATTACTCTCAAGGAACTGACAAACACCAAAGCCGATGAAGGTCGGGGCCAAGGCAGATCCCTCTTTGATCACATACTTGCGGTCCAACAGGGTCTTGATGATGGTTGCATAGGTAGACGGTCGCCCGATACCTCGTTTTTCCAGTTCTTGTACGAGAGAAGCCTCGGTATACCGGGCGGGAGCCTTGGTCTGATGTTCTATCTGTTGCAAAACAACCAACGGACAGATCTCACCAACGGCAAGAGGAGGCAGAAGCGTTTCCTTGTCATCCAAGGCTGCATCCGGATCATCGGACCCCTCTACATACGCCCGTAAAAACCCTGGGAACACTATCTGTGTCCCTGTTGCAGAGAAGAGGGCATCTTTGGCTTGGATGGAAACACTGGTGGTGGCTTTCCTTGCATCGGCCATCTGACAGGCTAAGGTCCTCTTCCAGATCAACTCATACAAAGCATGTTCTTTTCCCGTCAGACCAGTCTCCCCAGGATGGCGAAATCGCTCTCCTGCAGGACGAATGGCCTCATGAGCCTCTTGGGCTTGGGCACTCTTGGCGGCAAAATAGCGAGGAGAGGGGGAAAGATAGTCATTCCCATAGAGCTCCTGGACCAAAGAACGGGCAGCCTCAGTCCCCTCATGGCTGAGTGAAGGACTGTCGGTACGCATGTAGGTGATGAATCCATTCTCGTACAACTTTTGGGCTATGCGCATCGTATCTGAAGCACTGATGTGCAATTTCTTGATGGCATCCTGTTGCAACGTACTGGTTGTAAATGGAATATTGGGTCTGGTAGAAAAGGGTTTGCGCTGAATATCAGTGACCGTATAGGTTGCATCTTCAAGATCGGCAACGATCGCCTCCACCTGTTTTTTATCCAAAAGCAACTTGTGTTCTTTTCCTTTGTATCGACCGGTAACGGAATCAAAATCCTTGCTTGATGCAATTGATTTGTCCCGATAGGAAGTCAGCTTGGCTTCAAACCCCTGCTTGCTTCCATTGAGCAGATCGGCCTTGGCATCGAAGTAGGTGCTGGAAAGGAAATCAATCCTCTGTCGTTCACGCTCCACAGTCAGACGAAGCCCTACCGATTGCACTCTACCAGCAGAAAGTTTCTTGTTGGCAAGTTTTTTCCATAAGGTGGGAGAAAGGGTGTAGCCGTAGAGGCGGTCGACGATACGTCTTGCCTCCTGGGCCTGTACAAGATGTTCGTCCAAATCCCTTCCACTTGATAAGGCTTTTTGGATGGCACTCTTGGTGATTTCATGGAAAACCATTCTCTGATAAGGTACCTTCGGCTTGAGCACTTCCAGCAGATGCCAAGAAATACTCTCCCCTTCACGGTCCTCATCAGTTGCAAGCAACAGCTTGTCACAGCCTTTGAGACTCGTCTTCAGTTCCCTGATCAGCGATTCCTTTCCTTCGACTATCTTATACTCGCAAGCAAAGCCTTTGGCCACATCGATTGCCATGTGGTCTTCCGGGAGATCCCGGATATGTCCCTTGCTTGCAATGACATTGCACGTCGAGGGGAGAAATTTTGTAATCGTTTTAGCCTTCGTTGGCGACTCAACGATAATGAGAACCTTAGAATCATCCATGCAGTGCACTCCTAAATGCCTCGAAACCTTGTAGGTTATCACTATATAATGCCGCCGATTGGTTTTGTCAACGTATTAATTTTTTAAAAACTTTCACTCAGCCCCTATTTCTCGTGAAAAACAAAGACTCCATGCTCTCCAGGATTAGGTGATTTGAAAATTCCATACGAGGCCAGTCCGGTACCTGTATTATGAAATAATACCCTTCGTGCCCCATCATCAGTGATGATGAAGTCATACCACGATTCCGTCTTGAAGGAAAGGGCCCCGACTTTCGTCACCATTTTTGTTCCTAAAAAAGCGTTTTTTTTCTCAAGGGCAAGGATTCTCCAAGATTTCGGCTTGACCGACGTCGTATTGAACACCTCAGCATTGGTACGGTAGGCAAGCTCCACCTCACTTTCTCCCTCATACGAAAGCGTTGGATACTCATGTGCAAAGGGAAGCAAAGGAAACAACAACAGCGGCTCCTTCGATACCTCGGGAAACATTCCGTACACCTTACATTCTGAATCTTGATCAACGACAAGCAACTCCAACTTCCTGCATTTTCCCTCGTTGTCGTCTTCTGTTTGGTTATACCAGACATAAGACCCTTCCCAGCTGGTGGTGCGAATGGGAAACTCAACGCTCTCAAGCGTCTTGTTCTCCCCATCACGTGCACTGATGATCACCGAATAAGCAGTATGGGAAGCAAGCGGCATTTCATTTGAACCAAGAAACGATGAATTCACCTGTGAATCCAAACGCTTCATCGCTTCTCTATTTATATACAGATCATAGAACACAGCACCTTCAACCCTATCCCAAGATACTTCGACTTGGTTGGGGAAAGACCTCTCTACACGACCTTGCATGGCGTAGAGTGAAGGGAGAGCTAGAAAAAGTGCGAATAACCAACATACCCACCGTTTCATATTTAAACACTACCATCGGTGTCCAACGCTTGCAAGAGATAAGGGTAGAAGGTACTATCCTCTCATGAAAATTCAGATAGTATCCTGTTGTCTTGAAGAAGGAAACCTCAGCTTTCCCCTTGGAGCCCTCTCCATCCTGGCAGCCATACATACCCACCCCATCCTCTCAGAAGTCACATGCGAACTCAAGTCCTATACCCTCAGTGACGATCCTATCCTTGCTTCCGAGCAGGTGGCTGAAACACAAGCCACCCATGTAGGGCTTTCCATCTATCTTTGGAACCGCACATGGTTCGACCAGTTCTCCAAACACCTCAAGGAACTGCAAAAAGACGTGGTTTTGTTCTGTGGAGGAACGGAAGTAACGGCAAACCCCTTGAGTTTTGATTTGGACCTCTATAGCTTCCTCACTTTGGGAGAGGGAGAGGAAACCACGTGTGAAGCTCTTTGCCAGTTACTTGAAAACACAGCTCTGCAGGGAAAAGGCATCGTGACCAAAGAAAGCCCCATCACCTATGCATATCCTGAAAACCTCGACACCCTTGCTTCGGTATTTCTCAGCGGCGCAGCAGAAATCTTTGTCAAACCGGGTTCGTCTGTGCTTTGGGAGATGACCAGAGGCTGTCCTTTCAACTGCGCCTTCTGCTTTGAATCCAAAGGGATCCGTTCGGTACGGCACTATGCATATGAAAGGATAGAAGAGGAGCTCGATTATCTTGTATCACATGGCATTGAGGACGTCTTCATCCTTGATCCCACCTTCAACATGGACAAGAAAAGGACCGTCAAGATGCTCTCCCTGTTGGTTAGGAAAGCGCAATCCATCCACTTCACCTTTGAATTGCGGGCAGAACTGCTTGATGAAGAATTAGCTGACCTATTCGCCCAGCTCAATTGCGCTCTGCAAATTGGACTGCAAAGTTCCAGCGTGGAGGTCTTACAGACCATCAACAGATCCTTCAATCCCAAGCTTTTCGAGCAGAAAATCGATTTGCTCAACAAGAGAGGCATCGTCTTCGGCCTAGATCTGATCATCGGCCTCCCCCATGACTCCTACGCCCTCTTCTGCGAAAGCCTCAATTACGCAGTGCACTGCAAACCCAGCAACATCGATATCTTTGCACTCTCTCTTTTGCCTGGTACGCAACTTGCCGACGATGCCTCGAAATTTTCAATCAGACACCTCACCCAGGCTCCCTATACGGTTCTCACCACCCCTTCCTATACAGAGCAGGACGTCGCAAAAGCCCTCATGTTGAAAGAAGCATGCGACCTCTTCTACACCAAAGGTCAAGCCTGCATGTGGATCCACTCCCTCTGCGAAGCGACTGAACTGGAAGCTTCTTCCATCTTTGCCTATTTCTCTGCCTATATGAATTATCTCAAGAACAAGAAAGGGATTGATCCTCAAGAAAATGACATCTACGAACTGCAGGAATGGTTTGTCAGGGACCTTCTGAAAAAACTCAACAAGGAAAAATATCTTTCCGCCCTCCTCTCTTTCATGGAACTACACCAAGGAATCTCATTCTTACATGAAACAGGGGAAGGTCCGGTGATCCACATCGACTATGAACTGGACGAGTTGGCACTGCTCGATACGCTCAACATCCAAAAGTTTGTACTCAAACACCCCCATAGACATCCCCAGACTCTTGGGATTTTCGAAGATGAAGACGGATCGATAAGTTTTGTTGAGCAAAAAAGCTGAATTATGTAAAACTCACCCTTGATGGTAGGATGAAAATCACATACATTAGGTCAGTAAGGATATAAAGTTGGTGAAACACAAAGTAAATAAGATACTGATCATACTGCTTGCCTTGGCAATCGCCGTATCGACTTCTTCCTGTGTGGTTACAGAAAACCTTGGATTCAAATCCACTGGCTACAACACCTCATCGTTCAACTTCACCGTTGAAGACTTCTTCATCGCGGTACTCGAAGACTTCAGTGAGTTCATGCCCGAAGACGAAGACACCTCCATCATGGAAGCCTCCATCCAGGATTTTGAAAAGGCGCTGAAAAGCAGCCCCACCACCAACAGCGTGTACTTCAAGAAACTCAATGACAATGCATATGATGGTGTCTTCAACTTCACCGACATCCAGCGTCTGTTCTCAGATTTGGGAGCAGGCAACAACCAAAACCTGCTTACAGTGAAGAACAACACACTCACCTTCACCCTTTCCATGGATAACTACGACCAGCTGGTTCCCGTCATTCCGTTCTTGGCCGATGAAAACTTTGAAGCCTTCGGGCCGGTCTACAATCAGGGCTTGAGCGAAGCGGACTATCTGGAGATGATCAGTTTCATGTTGGGTGAAGAGGGACCTCCTGCCATCAAGAAATCAACGATCACCTTACGTATTGCAACCCCTACGGCAATTACGAATTTCACTGGCGGGAAGAAGATCAACGACAACCTCTATGAGTTCAGTTTCCCGTTGATTGATTTCCTCTTGCTTGCAGATCCAATAACCTTCTCAGTAAGCTGGAAATAAGAGCAAAAAAAGAGGCAAGGATACACACCTTGCCTTCTTTTTTTTTACGCTTCAGAGCATTACAGATTGAACCTGAAGTGCATGATATCGCCATCCTTCACCAGATATTCCTTACCTTCAATGCGAAGTTTTCCTGCTTCCTTGACCTTCTGTTCGGTCTTGTAGAAGAACAAATCCTCACAGTTGTAGACTTCAGCCTTGATGAAGCCTTTTTCAAAGTCAGTATGGATGACCCCTGCAGCTTGAGGAGCCTTATAGCCAGCACGAAACGTCCAAGCCCTGTCTTCATCAGAACCTGCAGTGAAGAAGGTACGCATGCCAAGAATATGATAGGCGTGGCGAATGAGTTGGTTCAGCCCTGATTCTTCAAGACCGACTGCATCAAGAAAATCCTTTTTATCCTCATCGGTATCAAGAGCGGCGATTTCCGCTTCAATCTTGCCACAGATGACGATCACTTCAGAACCTTCATCCTGTGCAATCTGTTTGACGATCTTCACATACTCGTTGTCTTCAGTTATGCCTTCTTCATCGACATTGCATACATAGATGACCGGCTTGAGGGTGATCAAATGCAGATCGTAGACCACAGCGAGTTCGTCTTCATCAAGATGAAGGCTTCTCGCCGGTTTGCCGATCTCAAGACAGTTCTTGACCTTTTCCAGCACAGGAAGAACTTTTTCGTTCTCCTTCTGGGCTTCTTTACTCAATCTGTTGAGTTTGGACTGTTTGGCATAGCGATTGCTCACTGTATCGAGGTCGGCAAGAGCCAATTCGATATTGATGGTTTCAATATCACTTGCAGGATCGATCTTGTTGTTCACATGAACGATGTCCCCATTGTCGAAACAGCGCACGACATGGGCGATGACTCCCACTTCACGTATGGAAGCAAGGAACCTGTTCCCCAAGCCCTCACCTTTGGAAGCACCGGCGACAAGTCCTGCGATGTCTACAAACTCAAAGGTTGCAGGAATAACCCTTTGTGGAGGAACAAGCTCAACGATTCTATCCAAACGAGCATCGGGAACACTCACCATACCCACATTGGGGTCTATTGTACAGAAAGGATAATTCGCAACTTCGGCAGGAGCTGCCGTAAGTGCGGAAAATATTGTCGATTTACCGACGTTGGGAAGCCCAACAATGCCGCAATTCAAACCCATAATTACCTCATATAGGCTCAGTGGAGCCAGTTGGACCAGTGTAGCACATATTGACTTCTCCGTTAACCAGCTCTATAGTCAACTTCAATGGAAACCGAACAAATCACTGGTATGGAAGAGAATGCATCCAAGGGCAAACGGATACATGAGATTGAAAATGAGAAGCAAAAAGCCATCCTTATCGTTCTCATGGAAAACAATGAAGACAAAGTACATGCTCACATCAGAGGTGAAGAACTTGAAGCTCTCGTAGATACGATGGGCCTTCTCTCTGTATTCACCGAATATATCCCCTTACGAGAAACAAATAGTGCAACGCTTATTGGAAGCGGAAAAGTACAGCAGGTAAAGCAGCTGATCGACGAACATCAAAGCGACGTACTTGTATTCGACCAGAGCATCAGCCCGAGAGTGCAAAGAAACCTCGAGCAGGAGCTGGAAACCTGTGTGATCGATCGCGATGAGGTCATCCTTCAGATATTTGCCGACAGAGCCGCTACCAAGGAAGCGGTGCTTCAGGTCGAACTTGCCCGTCTGGAATACTCCCTTCCCAGACTGACGAGAAAATGGACCAACCTTTCCCAACAGCGTGGAGGCGTCAAAGGATCCAAGGGTGAGGGAGAAAAGCAACTGGAACTCGACAGAAGACAGATCAAGGAGAAAATCGTCCTTCTGAAGCTTCAACTGAAAAAAGTCCAGCAAC
>JAQVVB010000072.1 GCA_028699215.1 Sphaerochaeta sp.
TTTTGGCAATGGCAATAAGGTTTTGTACCAAATCCTCATCAGCGTGTTCAATGGTGTATTTTGGTTCAATGTGATTGTATCCGAAGGTGTCCTCGGTCCATTTAGCATCATAGGTGATGATTTTTGCTTTGTGATGTTCCTCATATTCCTTGAATACCCACTCATACGGAGGAAGAACGATGCAGTCGTGTCGTGTTCCATACATGCAGGCGGTGAATTCCCGACCGTCAATGAATTGCTCAGCAAAACAAGCCTTCTTCAATTGGTTTTCTTTTATTTCGAGGGTGGAAAGAACCTGGTTGACATCAACCAAACAGGATTCGTCTAAACCGATCGAAGCATCTTCGCCGGTAGGTTTGATGAGAAAACGCCCTGAGTGGATGGTTTTCAATGCTTGGGTTTCACTTCTGCTTACCCAAAGTGGAGTATCGATGCCTCCTGCCTGCAGCATACGCTTGGCCAGCACCTTGTTTGTTGTCTGATAGAGGGCATCAAGGGAACAGCCCGTATAGTTCAGATGGAGTTGTTCAAGAAGACCGGGGACCAAATACGCTAGCCGTTCTTCCCCTGGAGCTGAATCCACTAGGTTGAACACCAGTATCGGTGATTGTTTCTGGTTTTGTACCAGTACTTCAAGATTCTGCAATGAGAAAGGAAGTAAATGGGCATCATACCCTTTTGCTTGAAGTATTTCTGCTATCCAGTGAGCTTGCCTGACGATATCCAAGACGTCTTCAGGAGCGTTGTCCTGAACTTGGTTGTGAAGAATGATGACTGTGTGATTGGTGTGCATGAGATCCTTGTAGGGCAACCTTTGTGCCCTATCCATTTTTTGCTTCCCTTGTCGGTTTGTCAATGCCATAGGTCCCTTCAAACCAAGGAAAATGTATCTGGACAGGTTTACAAGCACACAGTAAGGTGTTTGCAAGAGGATGTTCATGGAAGAGAAACAACCAATTTTGATCAGCGCCTGCCTAGTTGGCGTCTGTTGCCGATACGATGGAAAAAGCACCTTGATTGATCACATTGAGCAGTTGAAGAAACAGTATCATTTGATACCTGTGTGTCCTGAAGTCTATGGAGGATTGCCGACCCCAAGGGAATCTGCTGAAAAAATCGAAAAAAGGGTTGTTACAGCCTCTGGTTTGGATGTTACCGATTCCTTTACCAAAGGAAGCCTGCAGTGTCTGCAACTCGGGCTTTTGCTCGGATGCAAAAAAGCAATCCTGCAAGACCGAAGTCCTTCCTGTGGATATGGAAAAATCTATGACGGGACCTTCAGTGGAAGAACAATCAAAGGAAATGGCCTGTTTGCAGAGCTATTGGAAAAGCAAGGGTTCTTGATTGTCTCCAGCTCACAAATCGAGGTTTTGCTTCAGCAGAAAGGAGAGTTGAAGACCTCTCTTCCTGCTGAGGTGGAATGCTCATGCTAGGCTTTTTTCGCCTCGATGATATACGAAGCTACATAATCTTCCAGGTTGCTTCCTGGATTCCAAGAATCAAGGATTTGCTTGCTTGAATCCTTTGGTTGGAGGCGAATATCAGTGAAATTCGCTTCTTTAAGCCATCGTTCGATCGTTTTGTAATGTTCAGCTCCTGCAATGCAACCGGCAAGTAGATCAAGGTCGTCCTGTAACTCTTTTGGAAGTACGGCTGTGGCGACAATGTCGGAGAGGACTAATCTTCCTCCCTGTTTCAACACCCGGTAAGCTTCACTAAAGACCTGCTTCTTGTCCAGGGAAAGATTCACTACACAGTTGGAGATGATTACATCGATGGAGGTGTCTTTCACTGGAAGATTTTCAATCTCCCCGAGTCGGAACTCCACATTTTCATACCCTGCTTTCTCTGCATTGTCTCTCGATAACTGGATCATCTGTGGTGTCATGTCGACTCCGATGACCTTGCCAGTGTTTCCTACCTGTGTACGCGCTAAAAAACAGTCAAATCCTCCACCGCTACCCAGATCCAATACCACTTCCCCTTCTTTCAATTGTGCTTGGGCCAATGGATTTCCGCACCCCAAACCCATATTGGCGTGTAGAGGCACAGAGTCAACTTCTGAGTCCTTATACCCTAGCGTATGGGAAGATTCATGAAGGTCCAATGAAGATGCTCCGCAACTGCAACAGGAGGTGCTACAACATCCCCCCACTTGGACCGGTTTTTTTGCGATGTCTGCATAACGTTTTCTAATATACTCGCGAGTCTTTTCTGCTGAATTTTTCATGTTTTTAGGCCTTTTCTGAAATTTGTGAAGGAAACCATTTTTTTGTCTTGTTTGCGATTTTCACCAGAGTCAGCATGACCGGCACTTCAACCAATACTCCGACTACTGTTGCAACAGTTGCACCTGAGGTGAGCCCGAACAGGGAAATGGCCACAGCCACCGCCAGTTCGAAGAAGTTTGAAGCTCCAATCATGCCTGCTGGAGCTGCCACCTCATGGGGAATCTTCCACGCTTTTGCCCAAAAGTAGGCGATGAAGAAGATCAAGAAAGTCTGTAGGATCAAGGGAATGGCAATCAGGATGATGTTCAAGGGATTATCAATGATGGTCTGTCCTTGGAACGAGAAAATGATGATCAAGGTCAAGAGAAGTCCAAGGATGGTGACATTGGAAAACTTAGGTATGTATTGGCTTTCAAAATATTCCAGACCTTTGGATTTGGTGATCTGTACTCTGCTGATCCATCCTGAAAGCAAGGGAATCACCACAAACAGTACCACCGAGAGAAAGAGGGTGCCCCATGGAATGGCGATGCCGCTGATTCCGAGAAGCAACCCTACGATAGGGACGAACGCTATCAGGATGATCAAGTCATTGGTGGCGACTTGAATTACAGTATATGCGGGATTTCCTTTAGTAAGGTGACTCCACACAAAGACCATGGCGGTGCAGGGAGCTGCTCCAAGCAACACTGCCCCGGCTAGGTATTCTTTGGCCAATGCTTCTGGAAGCATCTGTTTATAGATGACAAAAAAGAAGAGGTAGGCAAGTCCATACATGGTGAATGGCTTGATCAACCAGTTGGTTACCCAGGTTACGATGAGCCCCTTTGGATTTTTCCCTACTTGCTTGATGCTGTTGAAATCAACCTTCAGCATCATGGGGTAGATCATCAGCCAAATGAGAATGGCTACGGGTATCGATACGTTTGCATATTCGAACTTGCTGAGAAAGTGGGGGATATCAGGAAGAAACACCCCAATGGATACCCCCGCTGCCATACAAACCAAAACCCATAGTGAAAGATATTTTTCAAAGAACCCTATTCCCATAGTATTCGTTTCTTGTTTTTTCATTGTATGTTCAATCCTTTTGGTTCACTTGGTTTCATTACAGCAGGAAGGTTTTATCTGTTTACAAAGACAAACTTCACTGGGGGATGCAAGCGTTGTAAGAAAAGCCTGTACATGGGTAAACCCTTCACTGTTGAGTTTGTAATAACTCCAACGACCTTCCTTGCGGACTTCTACAAGGTTTGCTGCCTCCAAGAGCCCAAGATGGTGCGAAAGGGTGGGTTGTTTGAGATCGAAGTAGCTGAGGATGTCGCATGCACACAACTCGCCACAGGAAAGGATATGGATGATTTGCACCCTTGTTTCATCCGCAAGGGCTTTGAGTAGCAAAGTCCCTTCTAAAAAATCCAAACTCATTTGCCACCTCACATATAGAAAAATTTCTATGTATAAGATAGTTGTCTTAAATGTGTTTGTCAATGATGGGCGATGAGTTCGTAACGCTTATTGATGAGCATCCTGATTTTGGTTGATCACCTTGCGAGAACAACTGAACATTTCCAATACGCATGGTGTCTTAAGCGTGCAAAGCACCTGCGTTCCTTTTCGTTCCATGTCGATGATCCCTACTTTTTTAAGCAGGGAAAGATGTTTGGATACTGCGGATTTGTTCAATTCCAATTCAGCTGCGAGCTCGCAGACGCACCAAGGCCGTAATTTGAGCACATTGACAATTCCCAGTCGGTGAGGGTTTCCCAGAACTTTGAAGAATTCAGCTTGCTCTTTGATCAATTGGCTATCAAAAGTTTCCATATGCTTAATGTTGCAAAAAATGGAAACATTGTCAACGAACTCTATTGACAAGTTTTCTTAAAGTTTCCATTATTGGAAACATAGGAGATCAAACAATGAAAGTACAGATTTTAGGAACCGGATGTCCCAAATGCCTTACGCTGGAAGCCAATACCAGATCAGCTGTTGCAGCAGAAGGTATTGAAGCAACGATAGAGAAGATCACCGATATCGATGAAATCATGGATATGGGTGTCATGATCACCCCAGCCTTGGCCATTGATGGTGAAGTTGTAAGTGTGGGCAAGGTGCTGAACAAAGATCAGGTCCTTGCATTGATAAAAGGGGCAAAATAATGGGTTGTGCGTGTGGTCTTGATTGTCCTGTACTCATTTCGTACGCTTGTTCTGGTGCGGCCAACACTGGTTTGCTTGCAGACCAGGTTGCAAGAAAACTCATGGGCGACAAGGTTGCTGACATGAGTTGTCTTGCAGCGGTGGGAGCCAATGTTTCAGGTTTTGTGCTGTCAGCAAAAGAGACTCCAAGGAATATTGTGATCGATGGGTGTAAACTCGGTTGTGGAGCTAAGGTATTCACCGAAAAAGGCTTAATCTTCGAGCACTATGTAATCACTGATTTTGGTGTGGTGAAAGGAAAGACTCCCATCACTGAAGAAGTCATACAAACCGTATCAGCTGAAATAGCTTCGAGGCTCTGATCAATGGCAAAAAAAACCCTTTCTCCTAATAAAAAACTCCTTTTGGTTGCAGCTGTCTTCTTTACGATTTTCTTCATTCCCTTTACGAATCCAAGAGTTGCAGGAGCAATTCAAGAAGCATTTCTCATGCTTTCCGACTATGCCCATGAGCATGTATTGCTTTGTGTCGTTCCTGCTCTTTTCATTGCAGGTGCGGTTGTGGTGTTTCTGAATCAACAGGCTGTGATTAAATACTTGGGGCCCAAGGCAAACAAGTTCGTCGCCTATACTGTTGCCTCGGTGTCCGGTGCAATTCTTGCGGTCTGCTCGTGTACGATACTCCCTTTGTTCAAGGGCATCTACAAAAAAGGTGCAGGGCTTGGTCCTGCTGTTTCCTTTTTGTATTCAGGTCCGGCTGTCAATGTTCTTGCCATCATTCTCTCCTTCAAGATTTTTGGTTGGAAGCTGGGAGTTGCACGAATGGTCGGGGCTGTTGGATTTGCTTTCATCATCGGTTTGATCATGCAGGCAATTTTCAGGAAGGAAGACGAAAAACGCCTGAGTGATGAGAGAATGTTTCAAGACCACAGTGGTCCGGAAGCCCGTTCTCTCTCCCAGATGGTTCTGTTCATGCTTTCCATGATTGGTATCTTGGTGTTTTTGAACTGGGCTCCTTCCCAAGGGGCAAGTACGGTGTGGGATTTTATCTTCAAGTCTAAATATTGGATAACAGGTGCTTTTGCCCTCGTACTTGTCTATGCCCTTATCCGTTGGTTTTCCAAAGACGATCTGAAGGAGTGGGGTGGAGCGACCAGAGATTTTGCGCTGCAGATTCTGCCTTTGCTCTTCGGTGGTGTCTTGGTTGCTGGTTTCTTATTGGGTAGACCCGGGCATGAAGCGCTCATTCCTTCCCAATGGGTGGAATCGTTGGTGGGTGGTAATTCTATCTTTGCTAATTTCTTCGCAGCAATTTCAGGTGCGTTTATGTACTTTGCAACGCTAACAGAAATTCCAATCCTCCAAGGTTTGATGGGTGCTGGTATGGGAAACGGTCCTGCCTTGGCTTTGTTGCTTGCAGGTCCAAGCCTTTCGTTGCCTTCCATGTTGGTGATCGGTGGTGAGTTGGGCTTCAAGAAGACAGCAGTCTATGTTGCTCTGGTAGTCTTTTTCTCTACCCTTGCCGGTTTTGTCTATGGAATGATTGTCTAGAACGCATTGGGCATTCCATGGTATTTTGTCTGTTGAAGTTGATGGGGAGAAGCAATACGCAGTTGAGCGAGGAAAACTTATGAATTATATACTGTATATAGGGACAGGCCTTCTTTTGTCTTTCTCGTTCATAAAAGACAAGAAAAAGACCAAGATGGCGCTCAAAAAAGCTTGGAAGGCTTTTGAAAATATATTGGCTCAGTTTCTGGTGGTCATCCTGATGGTGAGTCTACTGCTTTCACTCATGGATTCTGACATGATTCTTTCGATCATTGGAGCAGAATCAGGATGGGTCGGGGTGGTGTTGGCTTCTGTTGTGGGGGCAATCACCCTTATTCCTGGATTCGTCGCCTTTCCTACTGCAGCATTACTGCTGCAAGGTGGGGCGGGTTACATGCAGATTGCTGCGTTCATTTCAACCCTCATGATGGTCGGGGTGGTCACGCTCCCCGTGGAAATCTCGTATTTTGGGAAACGACTTTCTTTTTATAGAAATATCCTTGCCTTCGGCTTCTCGTTTATCGTTGCCTATGTGATTGGGTACGTGGAGGCGCTCGTATGAATAAACAATGGAAAAAATACCGAGCCCTTTTCATAATGGTTGGACTTCTGGTGGTGGTTTCCTTCATCAATATCGAACTGGGAAAAAAAGTATTTGACACCACACTCTATCAATTGAAAGAGATGCTTCTTGTCATTCCTCCCATTTTCATCCTGTTGGGGCTTTTGGATGTTTGGGTCCCCAAGGAGATCATGATCAAGTACATGGGCGAAGGTTCTGGATTGAAAGGGATTGTCTTGGCATTTGTCATCGGCTCTGCCGCTGCAGGCCCTCTGTATGGTGCTTTTCCTGTAGCCTCGGTCTTTATGAAGAAAGGGGTGAAGTTCACCAATGTCCTCATTTTCATCGGTGCTTGGTCAACGACGAAAATTCCCATGTTCTTGTTTGAATTGACCTCATTGGGACCACGTTTTGCTGTTACACGGTTGCTCATCGATATTCCCGGCATCATCATCATCGCCTACATTCTTTCAGCTCTTATGAAGAAAGAGGATGTTGCATCAATATATGCCAAGGCAGAACAAACCGATTAACTCTCTTCCAGCTTGCTGAGACAGCTTCCAAGATACTGCATATCCTGTTGTGTGTAGCGTTGGTCTATCTGGACACTTACTATATGTTCATATATCCATTTTGCTTGAGGAAACATCTCAAGATGCTTCAGTTGGGGAGGAACCGGCCAATAGATGGTGCTCTTGATGCCGGTTTCTTCCAGTTGTCTCATGCCTTTTTCCCTGTCAGCACAATACAAACTGAAGTGGCTGGGGCAGCTTGCATCATCAAGAGTGGGAAATACTGCGTGGCACTGTTTGGATTCCTTCAGGTTTCCCAAAAGTGCTCGATAGTTGTTTCTTCTCGTTTCAAACAAGGGTGAAGGATCATAATGCGTGAGGATGAACAAGGAAAGGTGTTTCAAGATCCATATGCCTTGTCTCTGTTGCCAGAAGCAAGAGTCATGTTGATCAAACAGAGTCTTGGAGGGTGTGATGAAGATATTTCGCAAGCTTTGCAGAATATACCCTTTGCCTCTCAGGTACTTTCTCGTTCTGCCTTTGTTGAAAAGGAATTTACAGCAAGTGGCGGAGCTCAGTATGTGCAGTACGGTTCTGGATTGGATAGCTTTTGTCTCCGTCATCCAGAAGGTAAGAATTTTGAAATGGACAGACCTGCCATGATGGCCTTTAAAAAGGAACAGCTTCTACGGATACAGGGAAAACTGCCTGAACAGACCGTTTTCATTCCTATTGACGTTCTTATGCAAGATGCATATGAGGTCGTAGTCAATCATGGTTTCATGGATCAGGAAAAGTCATTTCATTGTCTTATGGGCTTGTTGATGTATTGCAGACCTGAAGAGGTCGAGCAACTGTTTTTGTTGTTGTCAAAACTCTGTGTTTCAGGTAGTGAAGTGGTTTTTGACTGTTTTGATGAAACGACTTTCTCTGACCAGAATAGTACACCTGGTTTTAAACAATGGTTGGCTCAGGGGAAATTGACCGGTGAGGTGTTTCAGTCGTTATGGAGTAAAAAGCAGCTTGAAAGGTTAGCCTTAGAGCAGGGGTTTTCGATGAAAACCTATCTTGATCCTTCAAAGATTGAACAGTTGTATTTTTCTCAGGGAGAGAATGCTTATCATGCGTGCGAGCATGTTCAGTATGTCAAATTCATGAAACTGTAAGAATAGGATAAAGAAAATGCAAGTCATTTGCAAAATAAAATGCAAATCACTTGCATTTTCTAATTTGCATATGATAGGGTCTCTTTAGTATCACTTGGTGATGCTTTGGAGGATTTTATGCACGTATTCATACATAAAATGTTTGTATTCTTGAGTGTTGTTTTATTTGGATTTTCTGTCTCTGCTTCGGGAATTTCAGAGACGCAGACCTTGTCCGGCACAACAGAGACAAAGAAACCCATGATCATGGTGAGCATTCTTCCCCAGCAGTATTTTGTAGAACAAATTGCTGGAGATTTGGTAGATCATGTGGTTTTGGTGGGAGAGGGACAGAGTCCCCATACTTATGAGCCGACCCCAAATCAAATGGCACAGTTGGCTCAGGCGGATGTCTGGATTCTTTCTGGTACTGATTTCGAGATAGCACTCGAACCAAAAATCAGATCGTTATATCCAAAGCTTCTTGTAATCGATGGAACTGACGGGGTGACCTTCAGATCTCTTGAAAATCATAGTCATGAAGGTGAAGAGGATCACGACCATGCAGATGAGATTGGAATTGACCGACATACTTGGCTTGGAAAAGATGCCGCTCTGGTGATGTCAAAACATATCAAAGAAGCGCTGATCTCTTTGCTTCCTCTCGATAACGAGGTAATCGAGTCGAACTACCAGAATTTGGTAAGCGCTGTCGAAACAGAATTTTCCAATCTTGAAGAGCTCCTGTTGCCTTTACAAGGAAGGACGGTATTTGTATATCATCCTGCCTTTGGATATTTTCTTGATGAGTTCGGTATCGTCCAGGAGGCTGTTGAGACGGGAGGAAAGGAACCTACTGCAAAAACGCTTTCTGCTCTTATTGAGATGGCCAAAGAGGACAATGCTGCTGCTGTTTTTGTACAGAAGCAGTTTCCCGTTGCTACAGCAACTACTGTTGCCCAAGCAATTGGAGCCCAGGTGATTGGTCTTGATCCGCTCGCTTCAAACTGGCTGGAAAACATCCGCATCATGGGAGAAGCGCTTGTTTCTGCACTGAACTGACACCAATTTTTCATGGTAAGGCAAGAAATCTTTTAGGAGGCTTCTTGCCTTTCTGTCATTTTCCCTGATGCAAGACCTGCAAAAGTGCCTGATACGATTGATAGATATCCGTTTCAGCAACAGGTGCATCTTCTCTATTTGCAGTAAAAGAAACAGTGAAGCTGTTGCCGTTCTTGTCGATGAGGAAGGTGCTCAGATTGAGGACTCCTGGTTCTGACCCTCCCTTGAAGGCCACTCGTTGATAAGAAGAGGGTATGGCTAATCCAGGATTGACCGTCATGAGGTCAAGATATGCCAATCTCTCCAACAAATCAGAGAGTTGGTTGGTCGTCATGAACCATTCGATATCAAGGGCAACCGGGTTGTTTGAGAAGATACTTGCCTGAGGCAGTTCATATCTTGAAAGGATGCTCAGAATCCCTCGTTTCTCTGTGATGGTTCCCTTCCTGTAATGTGAAAGCAATGCATCATTATCAGGATTTTTCAAGCGGAAAGCTTCCCCTGTAGTAAGTGCAGGTAGACTGTAGCTTAGGTATTTTTCCACTTGCTCGCGCCCGACAAGGGAGAAGAGGGCATCGGCTGCAGTATTGTCACTCATGGAAATCATCAGCGTTGCCAATGTTTCGATGGTAAGCATTGTCCCTGAAGGCCAGTCTTGCAGAATGCCTCCTGGTAGACTCTTCCAAGAGGGAGAGAGGGAAACCACTTGGTCATACGTGAGTTCCTGTGCCTGTACTGCATCGTCAATCGCTGCAAGGACTGCAAGCTTGAATGCTGATCCTACCGCAAGCGGAGTGTTTTCATTATGTGCAAACAACTGCTTCCCGTTTTTTCTAATGACAAGAGAAGTCGAGCCCTGCTGGTCTAGGAGGTGTTCTACTGCTTGTTCAAGTGAAAGATTTGCGGGAAGCACCTCAAGGAATTGCAAGCCGGCTATTCGGCTTTCACCATCAAGGTGGATTGATGCAGTCGCAGTCCCTTGTTCAAATTGTATGGAATAAGGGTTTTTCTCTCCCTTGACTGAAACAAATGTACCAAGTTGCCCATTAAGCTGGTCGATGATCTGATCAAGCACAGAATGTGGCACCGCTGATGCAAATTGGGAAGTGTAATTAATGCTTGTCGGACCCTTTTCAAAGAGTTGATGCAGTACATCACGTTCACTCATTTTTTGTGAAAATGCGGGAATTGAGGAAAACGTCAAGACCAGTACTACCATGAC
>JAQVVB010000002.1 GCA_028699215.1 Sphaerochaeta sp.
CAGTGACCTATATTCAGATGTTACATCAATGATTCCCATAGCATGTCTCCTTCTAAAGGCAACGAATCACGGCCTCACTGATAGCTTGGGCAACTACCTGCCTCCATTGGGGAGAAACCAATTTGCGAGCATCCTCCTCATTGGTGATGAACCCAACCTCAACAAGTACAGCAGGGATTCGACTGGCATTCAATACATAGAGATCCATTTCTTTCACCCCTCTATTCCGCGAAGTGGGAAGCTTCTCGGAAAACACTTCCTCAAAGGTCTTCGCTACGACAAGATTCCGGTGGTTGAGGTCTCGATTGAGTTCAAGAAAGCTCTGAGACGAGAGTGTCCCTATGTTCATCAAGGGCGTGTCCTTATTGAGAAGGACTACCCGTTTATCCTGTTTCTTGGTTAGAATCTCAAAACCTGAGGCTTCTTTGCTGGGTGCACTATTGATATGGATGGAAACGAACAATGCGCTGGTTTTAGGAGGAAGTTCTGTAGAATAGGCAATGCGACTGCGTTGCTCAAGAGAAAGGAAGGTATCGTCGTTTCGGGTAAGGATCAGGTGCAATTCGGGTTTTGAAACAGCGAGCAAGGAGTAGACACGTTTGGTTATATCCAACGTCAAGTCCCTTTCATACACTGTGCCTCCAGCGAAAGCCCAAGCGGTACTGGTGCCAGGATCATGTCCTCCATGACCTGCATCAAGGATAACCGTGGATACAGGTAAGGAATAGGGATCCTCAACACCGAAAAGAGGTGACAACGTATACAAAGCTATACCCAAAACGATCAAGGCTCTCCATCTGCTCACATCAGCTCCTCACTCATGGATTTCCACTCTTTGCACAGTCTGGTAAAATCAGTCTTCTGCAACCAGAGCATTCTTTTTTTCACCTCTTCAGATAAAACCTGTTTATCAACATACCCTTTGTATCTATGAACGATATTCTTACCGTTTATCTGATTGACCGATAACGCCTTGGTGTAACATCGTTTGAAACCTTCGCATTCGCTTCGGTCCTCGACTACAGACTCTCGGTCAGGAAACTGCATTAAGAGGGATTGTGTGATTTCCACCTTATATCCAAACAAGTAACAACGTATTCCCCAATCCAAAGCCTGCCAATATTCACTGAGTATCTGCTCGTCATATCCACGCAGGCGTTGAAAGAGAGCCCGATCATACAAGCCAAGCCCCATGACAGGATAGAGCGTCAATAAAGGATTGTCGTTCTGCATGTTGGGAAAAGCTGAGAGGGGATCCAATTCCCGCTCAGATATATGGGGAGCACGGACACAGGGAATGATTTCTTTATTGGCATTCGCCAGAACGACAGCAAGTGCTGCTGGATGTTCAGCCTGCCCCATACGAGAGAGCAGTTGCGGCCCATCGAAGCGCACCAGAAGAAGATCGCTTCTGACAATGAGAAAATAATTGGTATGGCATTCATTCGCCACCGCATTGATTTTCTCACCATTGAACGTCATGGTAGTAAATACCAGAAACGTAACCTCTTTATAGGCTTCCTGCATTGCAAGGATGTCGATGCGATCTTCTTGGGTTACCACATGGAGTGCGTAATTCATGTTCTGTACAAACCAATCGAGGTTCTCCACCAATTGCTCTTTTGTACCGGTGTCGAGAATCCCCACGGCCAGTTGTTCGGTGCTGTGCAGTTGGTTTATTCTAGAACCAAGATCTTGTTTCCGTCGATAGATCCTGTAGTTATTCAACATCGTCGAGCAACACCAAATCCTCCGGACGAAAAAGTACGTCCTTATGTCCAGAACCGAGAATCTCAACAATCTCACTGCTCTTATGACCAGCCAATCGAGCGATATCAGTGCTGTTGTAGTACGGAGAAGCCTTGGCAAAAGGAACTCCATCCACGGTGCAAATCTGAACGACATCACCCGAACCAAACACTCCCTTTACATTCACCACGCCTTTTGGAAGAAGGCTCTTATGAGAAAGCAAAGCTTTCTTTGCTCCTTCATCAACTTCAATGGAACCCAGATGGGAGTTGTTGAGAATCCAACGTTCCCGTTGGCTCAACCTCTCCTTGGGATGTACAAAGGTGCCCAGCTCTTCCCCATCAAGAAGACGAATGATGGCATTCTCCTCGTACCCACTTGCAATGATGGAACCACATCCTGCAACTGCAGCTATCTTGGCGGCAAGAAGCTTCGTCTTCATTCCGCCGGTGGAGAAAGTACTTCCTGCTCCCCCTGCATAGCTGAGAATCTGCTCATCAATAATCTCAATGTCGCTGAGCAACTTGGCATTCGGGTCTTTTTTGGGGTCTGCAGTATACAGACCGGGAATATCGGTAAGGATTATAAGAAGGTCAGCATCTATTTTACTGGCCACCATGGCACTCATACGGTCATTGTCACCAAACGCCGATCCAATTTCAGCAGTACTGATTGCATCGTTTTCATTGAAAATTGGTAAAACACCCAAATCCAACAGCGTAAAAACGCTGTTTCTCAGGTTTACATAGGTATGCCGGTTGTTCATATCCTTGCGTGTGATCAATACCTGAGAACAAAGCATATCATGACGCTTGAAGGATCTGCGGTAGCTGCTCATGAGCAGAGGCTGCCCAATGGAAGCACAAGCCTGGCGCATGGAAACCTGCTTGACGGCATCCTTCAATTTCAGTTCTTTGGCTCCCATTCCAACTGCTCCAGAAGATACCAACAAAACCTGATACCCTCTTTTTCTCAAGATGGCAATTTGGTTGCAGATATTGTCGATGCATTTCTCATCGATTCCGTCGGATGAGGAGAGCAAATTGGTACCGACTTTCAACACAACTCGATGGATAGATGAAAAGTCGCGACTCATTGTACATCTCCTGAAGCAAGACTGACTCCGTCCGTAGACATTTCGGTATGCAGAAAACCTTTTGCCTTCGATCCTGTATAGGTGGAAACAACTTGCCCTGATCCGACAAGAAGCCATTTGCTGCTCATCAATCCTGCAAGACCTACCGGCCCCCGTGCATGAATCTTTGCCGTGCTGATCCCAACCTCTGCCCCCAGGCCATACCTGAATCCATCCGCAAAACGAGTTGAACAGTTGGCGAATACATCAGCAGAATCAACCTCACGCAAGAATCTTGCAATGAGTTGCTTATCTTCAGTCATGATGGCATCGGTATGATGGGAACCATATTCAGCAATATGAGCTACCGCCTCTTCATAGTTCTCCACAACTTTGATGTTCAATTCCAAGGCAAGATACTCAGTATGATAATCTCCCTCTTCATACGGAATGCAATCTATCAATGAACAAGTATAGGCATCACCGTGGATGCGTACACCTTTTTCTTCGAAGCGCTTTGCCATTCGCACAATGAACGTCGAAGCAACCGCCTTATGCACCAATAACGTCTCAATGGCATTACAAGCAGCAGGATACTGAATCTTAGAGTCATACGCGCATTCAATGGCTTTATCCAGGTCAGCTTTCTCATCTACATAGAGATGACAGATTCCATCAGCATGTCCCAGCACCGCTATGGAGGTATGGTCCATGACATATCGGACAAATGCATTTGACCCACGGGGAATCAGCAAATCTATCTCCTTATCCATTTTCAGCATCACATCGACATCACTGTGACTTTCCAGGAGCAACAGCCAAGAGTTTCCCAAAACGGATTTTTCAGCGCTCTTCTTGATGGAAGCCATCAATGCTGTATTGGTATTGAAGGCCTCTTTGCCTCCCTTGAGGATGATTGCGTTCCCGCTTTTAAGGCAAAGCGATACAATCTGAACCAGAGCATCTGGACGTGATTCAAAAATCATGCCGATAACCCCGATCGGAAAACTGACTCGTTCCAGAAGCAAATCTTCATCCAGAATTCGTTTTTCCAATACTTTATTGATTGGATCACTCAAAGTCGCCACCTGCTTCAAGCCTTCGGTAACAGAAGCAAGTTTGTCTTGATCGAATATCAGACGCTTGACCAAGGATTCTTTCAGATTGTCTTCATGAGCTTTTCGAAGATCCTCTTCGTTTGCTTTTTGTATGATTTCCCAATCGCGATGCAATCCTTGTGCTATTGCAAGCAACAATTCATTGCGAACCGATTCGCTGCTTGTGCATAGCGCAACCGAGCTGGCCTTAAGCTTTTTTATATCTTCTTGAATGCATTTGCCATCCATATACAACCCCTTGACTATAGTGCTTATACAGTAAACCGAATACAAGAAGGTATCAAGGAGAAAACCAGTGTCATGATGTATCATTTACGATTGCATTTTCATAAACATAATGGTAGACTGCAACCGTTCGCAACAACACAAGGAGCCATCATGAACGCAAGAAGACTTTCTTTTCTCATTTTCCTGATTCTTATCCCTGCATTTCTGTTCGCACAAGCCAGTGCTGAAAACCAGATGCTTGCAAGCGATTATTATAGTGCCGTCGATGCCAATGGAAGGACTGTCAAACTTAATGAAAAACCTGTCAAAGTATTGATTGCAGGCAAAGCGGGAAACATGCCGGCCAACGCGCTGTTCCTCTTTCCTGAAGTAGAAGACATGGATCTCACGCTCCCCCTCACCGACCAAGGCTTAGGTGATTTTTTTGCATTCATCCGGCCTTCATTGCATGATACGGTTCGTATCAGCCAAAATGCCAGTGTTGAAGAGATTGCATCCAGAGAGCCACAGTTGGTTCTTACCAAAGCGACACACTTCGAATCCATAGCAAAAAAACTCGATCAGCTGGGAGTTCCCAACTTCACCTTGAATCTGGAAAGTTATGAAGACTGGCAGAAGGAAATCGAACAACTGGGGAAATTGTTGAAAAACACCAAACGTGCAGAGCAAATACTCTCAATGTATGAAAACCGTCTCTTGCAGGTCACCTCAAAAGTCTCAACCTTGTCTGAAGTGAATAAAAAACGCGTATTGTTGTTACAAGGAGCAAGAGGGGACAATGCAAACTCCTTCAAGATTGCACCAGATACATGGATGCAGACCTGGATGGTGGAAACCATAGGAGCGATTCCGGTCTGGAAGGGGGCAAACTCTGCAGCAAACGGATGGAGCACCGTCTCTTTCGAACAAATTGCCGCATGGAATCCTGAGGTCATGTATATCGTCAGCTACAAGACCCCTTCAGACTCCTTCATCAAGGAGATATACAATTCCCCACTTTGGGCAGATCTTGATGCGGTGAAGAACCATCAGGTAAAGCAGACTCCTTCGGATATGATGAACTATATACAACCGGTCGCCAGTTGGATACTGGGCGTGGAATGGATGGCTAAAGATCTGTATCCTTCTCTCTTTCCAACGATGGACATGGAGAAGCAAATCGCATCTTTTTACCACGACTTCTATTCCATCAAGGATGAGGCTATGCTTGAAGAACTTCAAAAGCGTTATAAAGCCTCAATTTCCCTTAATTAGCCCCCATGAACAGCTCAATATACAAACAAGAACAGAAGCGCAACAGGATCATCCTGTTGCTGCTCTGTTTCATCTTGTTGGTGCTATCTTTCCTTTTCCTGTTTGCTGGACGATATCCAAAGGGGGGCTTCACCTTTGTGAAGAACCTTTCAGAAAATTCCATGATGAAAAACATCATCGTGAATGTACGCCTTCCTAGAATTCTGTTGGCCATCATGGCAGGAGCAATCCTGAGTGCAGCAGGGTTTACGTTTCAGATGCTTTTCTCAAATCCGCTGGTTGAACCTGGATTCCTTGGAGTGAGTCAAGGAGCGGCTTTTGGAGCAGCTTTGGTGATCGTTGCAGGAAGTGGCAGCTCGATCATGATTCAGCTCAGCGCCTCCTTTTTCGGGCTTCTGGCCTTAGGATCTTCGTATTTTTTGGCAAAGAAATTCCGATTTGGAGGTTGGTTGCTCAGGCTTGTCCTTTCAGGCATAGCGATTTCAGCAATTTTTTCATCTGGCCTGGGTGTCATCAAATTGGTGGCCGAACCAACCAAGGACTTACAGGACATTACGTTCTGGATGATGGGAGGGTTGTGGAACAGCAATTGGAACCAGATCTTTTCCATCATCCCTATTGTGGTGTTCTGCCTTTTGGTGATCTACAGCTACCGATGGAAGCTCAACCTACTCTCTTTACAGGAAAAAACAGCCTATTCAGTAGGTCTCAATCCCAAGCGGGACAGAACCATTTTATTATTGGTCGCCACGATAGGGACAACGCTGACCATTTCCATTACGGGTTTGATCGGCTGGGTCGGCTTGATCATGCCCCACTTATCCCGCAAGCTTTTCGGTTCCGACAGCAAAGCAGCGCTTCCGGGATCAATGGTTATGGGCGCTCTGTTTCTTCTTCTTTGTGATACGATAGGAAGGACGGTGCTGGCCACCGAGATCCCCATAGGCTTGCTTACCAGCTTCATTGGGGCGACCATCTTCATCATCATTCTCTCACTCAGGCATCAGGAGGGAAAAGCATGAGATCTGTACAGATGGAACATATCTCCTATACCTATCCTACAGGAACCAAAGCACTCCATGACATCTCCTTGGAAATAGAAGAAGGCTCTACTGTTGCCCTATTGGGAGCAAATGGTGCAGGAAAGAGCACCCTCATGGATCTGTTGCTTGGGTGGAAACACTCCCAAGGAATCAAGCTGTTCGACAAACCTCTCTCCTCTTATGGAAGAAAGGAACTCGGAAGGTGCATGGCTCTGGTTCCTCAAAGCGAAAACTATAATTTTTCCTTTACGCTCCTCGACTACACGCTCTTTGGAAGAGCTCCATACCTTTCGGAAATGGGATCACCTACAGAGAACGATGTAGATATTGCCTATGAGGCTTTGAAAGAAGTCGGTCTGGCATCGTATGCAAAACGATCCATCACTTCGTTATCAGGCGGAGAGCATCAATTGTTATTGCTATCGCGAGCAATAGCCCAACAGAGCAAGGTATTGCTTCTCGATGAACCTACCAGTGCCTTGGATCCTGCCAACAGACAGAAGGTCATGAAAATCCTTGAGCATCTGCATGAGCAAAAGAAAACCCTCATCTTCACCACGCATGATGCAAACCTTGCCTACGAACTTGCCACCCATGTAGCAATGCTCAAACAAGGAAACTTGCTCTGCTTTGGGACAAAAGAAGAGGTGGTCACCACCGAAATGCTGACCACCCTGTATGAAACGAAAATGACGGTATGTTCCATTGGAGAAAAGACTCTGATTTATTGAGTTACAACTCCAAGGGGACGAAGGAGAAGGTCCTTACATCAAAAAGCCCCATATCAGTAAGTTTATAGGAAGGAATGACAGGAAGGGACATGAAGCAGAGCGTCATGAACGGATCGACTTCTTTACTGACCTGCAGTTCCTTCTGCGCCAACTCATGTAACGCATCCAGGGACTTCGCAATGGTGTCGCCCTGCAAGTCACTCATCAGGCCGGCAATAGGAAGAGGAAGATCCGACAAAACCTGACCATGCTTGACCATGACCATACCACCACCCAACTCCATCAAGTGGCGCACTGCTTGATACATATCTTCATCATTGTCTCCCGCTACGATGATGTTATGCGAGTCATGGGCAACAGAGGTTGCAACAGCACCACCCTTGAGACCGTACCCCCTGAGAAGGGCGACGGCAACATTACCGGTGCCTGTATGCCTCTCAACAACTGCGAGCTTGATGATATCCTGATGTGGATCATGTACCCACTTTCCCTGTTCCACCTTGACGTTCGCCTCTCCAGCATTGGTGACGACTCCTCCCGGGATGATGTCGATGACCCTGACATGACTGGACTTCAAAGGGAGATTCAAAGATCCAAGGGTGAAGTCCTTCACGTTCATTTTTCCTACGACCCGCTCATCGAAGGCTGCTCGTAGAGGTTCAAGTATTTTCCCATCAACAGCTACCAGCTCTCCTCCTACATATACATGATGCATGGAAAAGTCTGTAAGGTTGTCACAAAGAAGGAAGTCTGCCCGTAACCCTGGAGCTATGGCTCCACGGTCAGTAAGATGATAGCAATCACAGCTATTGATGGTTGCCATACAAATGGCCTCGATTGGATCGAGCCCCGCTTGCACGCTCAGGCGCACATTGTTGTTTATGTGCCCCTCTTCAAGAATGGTTTTGGGTTGTCGGTCATCGGTACAGAAAATACAACGCCGGCTGTTTGCTTGGGTTACTCCACCAAGTAGATTAAGCACGTTTCTACAGGCAGAACCTTCGCGAAGCATGACATACATGCCTCTTCTGATTCGTTGCTTCAACTCATCTGGGTTTTCACACTCATGATCGGTATGAATGGATGCACTGCAATAAGCATCCAGATCCGATCCATCGATTGCTGGACTGTGACCGTCTACTATCTTACCTGCAAGCTTTGCTTCCCATATCTTGTCAAGAACCATGGAAGAAGCAGAAATGACACCCGGGTAGTCCATCATCTCTCCAAGACCCAATACCCGATCATTCCCCAATCTACTGGCAATCTCTGGAGCATGGAGTATAGCTCCACTATGCTCAAAAACGGTTGCAGGAACGCAGGACGGAACCATGAACATGGCTTGGAGCGGGGTGTTTTCTGAAGAAGAAAGCATATAGTCCAAACCAGACAATCCACAAACATTGCAGATTTCATGGGGATCGGCGACTACCGTAGTCGTGCCACAAGGAACCACCAGGTTGGAAAATTCCGCGACAGTACTGTGCGAGGATTCAATATGGACATGTCCATCGATAAACCCAGGAAGCAAATATCTCCCTTTTGCATCGATGACGTGTTCCGCTTCACCGGTTCCCTTTTCAGAGAAACCACAGATGTAGCCATCGCTTACCAACAGATCGGCGTCAAACCACTCTTTATTATATACATCCAGGATGTGCGCTCCGGTTATGCAGATCTCCGCAATTTTTCTCCCGGAGGCTACATTGATTATCGTATCTAAATCTGATCTATTTTTCATGTTCCCTCCATACAGCAACAAGTTGCAACATATTTTTCTTAGTTTATCACCGAAGCAAGATTCTTCAAGTGAAAACTCGTTGTATTTTCAATTAATTTGCAACATTTCACCGAACAAAAAAAAATTTAAAATAATTTTTCTTCATTTGTTTTCAATCTACCCAATTCATATTTGTATTTTTTGTATATACTGCAAATTTTTAGCGAATTTTTTACAGTGAAATCACTATTTGAATTCCAGAATGTGCTATTTAACAATCAGAAAGATTTTTCTGTACTAGATTCGACACTTGTATTAGAATATCAATATTCAAACATCTGCAAGGAGTGCATCGATGGAAAAATTTTTTAAGCTTAAGGAAAGAAAAACTGATGTCAAGACAGAAATCATGGCAGGAATCACCACATTCCTGACAATGGCCTATATTCTTGCCGTCAACCCTGGTATTCTTTCCGAATCAGGAATGGACTTTTCGAAGGTTTTTGCAGCAACGGCTATCGCCTCTGCAATCGCTACTCTGGTAATGGCCTTGTTGGCCAACCTTCCGTTTGCTCTCGCACCGGGCATGGGACTGAACGCCTTCCTTACCTACACCGTCGTTTTCGGCATGGGGTATACTTGGCAGTTCGCTTTGACCGCTGTTTTCGTTGAAGGTATCATCTTCCTCATCTTGACTGCTATCAACATCAGAGAAGCTATCGTCAACAGCATCCCCGCTAACCTCAAGAAGGCTATCGGAGTTGGTATTGGTCTTTTCATTGCCTTCATCGGCATGCAGAACGCCGGTATCATTGTAGATGGAGCCACATTGGTTTCCCTCAATGCTGATTGGTTCATGGGTGCTCCTGGCCTGGCAATGGTCGGTCTGGTCATCACCGGTATTCTGTTGGCTTACAAGGTCAATGGAGCACTGCTCATCGGTATCATCGCAACCACCATCATTGGCATTCCATTTGGAATCACCAAGTATGCAGGCGGTTCTTTCGTTCCCCCAGCCCCTTATTTCTTCCCCTTTGAGTTCTCCAACATCCTTTCTTTGGATTTCGTCGTCATCGTATTCACCTTTTTGTTCGTTGATATGTTCGACACCGTTGGAACCCTCATTGGTTGTGCAACCAAGGCCGACATGGTACAGAAAGATGGATCCATCCCCAATTGTAAGGAAGCTCTTTTCGCTGACGCAGTAGGAACCACACTCGGTGCAGTACTCGGTACTTCAACCGTCACTACGTTTGTAGAGTCTTCTTCAGGTGTTGTTGAAGGTGGACGCACCGGTTTGACCGCTCTTACCGTAGCCATTCTCTTCTTGCTTTCACTGTTCCTCGAACCTCTCTTTGGTTCGATCCCCAGTGCAGCAACTGCTCCTGCCTTGATTATCGTTGGTGTCATGATGATGTCTCCTGTAAAGGAAATCGAATGGAACGACATGACCGAAGCCATCCCTGCATTCCTGACCATGATCTTCATGATCGTAGCGTACAGCATTGCAGACGGCATCATGTTCGGTATTCTTTCCTATGTTCTTCTCAAGGCATTCACCAAGAAAACCAAAGACATCAGCAAGATGACTTGGGTTGTATTCGGTCTGTTTGTATTGAAGATCATCTTCGGTGCTCTCTAGAAACGATTGACTCTGTTCAAAGACGGACTCCTTCAACGGGGTCCGTTTTTCTTTGCCAAAGGGCCTGATTCCCTTGCTTGTTTGGTTTCATATCCTCACACCGTTCATTCACACTTCCTTTCAAGCGATCTACACATATCTTCCTTATTTTTTTTCTGACAAGGTTTTATCTTGCCTAAAAATAAAATATATCACATTAAATGCTCATATAACCTTTACAAAGATAAGTGAAGATTCTATGCTCAGAAAAAGAGAAGGAGAAATCCATGAGGATACTCGATCATCTTTTTGAATCATCAGTGTTGTTCTTATCCAGTAGTGATAAACAAGAAATATTAGCTTCCATGGTTGCCCATGCATCTTCATTAGGGTTCATCTCTGAAGAGACTCCCTTCAAGCAGGCAATCCTTGAACGAGAGACTCTTATGAGCACGGGAATAGGATTGCAAGTAGCCATTCCTCATGCAAAATTACCAGAGATTTCAGAATTTTTCATCATCCCTGCCATTTTGTCACAGAATTCGAACTGGGACGCAATCGACAAGCAACCCGTACGGCTTGTATTCATGATTGGAGGCCCTTCTGATAGACAAACAGACTATCTCAAGATTCTCTCCAAAATCACGCTTGTCATTAAAAATCCTGCCAGAAGAAAAGCCCTCATGGCCGCAAAAGACGCAAAAGCTGTCTTGTCTGCATTTTCTGAACTATAGGACCAAGGAAATAGAATCATGGAATTTCATCTGTTCTTATATCTTGCCGCCATTTTCGGGGCAGGATATTGCATTAAGGTCGTAACCAATGCAATCAAAATCCCGGAAGTCACCGGATATGTCCTACTCGGTGTCATCTTGGGCACCTCTTTGGTCAAACTGCTGACCAACGAAGTGTTGGAAATACTCAGCCCGTTATCCTCAATAGCCTTAGGCCTGATTGCTTTCACCATCGGAATCGAACTGAAACTGGATGTCATCAAACGCTTGGGAAAGAGTATCCTAGCCATCGTCACGTTTGAAAGCATTGGAGCCTTCATCGTGGTATTCGTGGTGCTGCAGTATCTCTTCAAGACTGATCTCAACACAGCACTACTTTTAGGCGCGGTTGCCTCTGCAACGGCCCCGGCAGCCACAGTGGCTGTAATCAAGCAATACAGGGCAAAAGGTCCGTTGACTTCGACCATTCTTGCAGTTGTTGGTCTTGATGACGCTTTCGCCTTGATCATCTATGTTTTTGTGGAAGGTTTTGTAAGCGCCAATCTTGCAGGAGAATCGATTGCCATATTCACCATGCTGGGAAAGGCTCTGTTATCCATCCTCATAGCCATGGGAATTGGAGTTGTTGCGGCCATTATCTACAGCCTCATCCTTCGCAAGGTGAAAAACAATGATTGGATTGCCTTGCTGCTTACAGCATTTCTCTTCGGCCTTCTTGGAGTCTGCGAGTTGCTCGGAGTGTCGGAGCTCTTGTCGATCATGACGTTTGGCATGGTCATCGTAAACAGTTCTCCAACCTTGAGTAAAAAAAGCGAAAGCATCGTATCTGGTTTTTCTCCCATTTTTCTCGTTGCCTTCTTCATCTTGGGAGGAGCCCATCTGGATGTGGCGCTGATTGGAAAAATCGGAATCCTAGGCCTCTATTACTTTGTTGCTAGAAGCATTGGTAAAATGGGTGGAGCAACACTTGGAGCCATCATTGGAAGGGCTCCCAAGACCACTAGAAAATTCATTGGTTTTGCTCTGTTACCCCAAGTCGGCATCGCATTGGCTTTGGCTCTTGCCATCAACAAAAAATTCAACATACCTCAGTTTGGCATACGTGGTGCCGAACTTGCGAGTACCATCATCAATGTACTGTTGTTCACCACGATCATCACGGAAATTGTCGGACCTCTATTGACCCGCCTTGCTCTCAAAAAAGCAGGTGAGACGAACAGCATCGTTGATAACCGCTAGAAGGAGAACGCTATGAATCTGTTGCTTATTGAATTATCCCAATTAGACTATAAAGAAGATGTGTTTTTGGCTCTCCAGAGTGTAGGGATAACCAAAGCCTCCACCTTCGATGCAAAAAGCCTGAATCGGAGTCTGGAAAGTGAATTCAGCCTTTTTACCGGATTTCTGCAGAGCAGGAGCAACAAAGAAGGCGAGATGCTCATCATCATGGCTCCCATAGCCTCACCAGAGGATGCGAAGGAATTGCTTTCCAATCTGGAAGCTGGAGGCATTCCCATTAGAAGTGAAGACATCCTCAACCTTGTGGTGGTCCCTGTGGCCCTATCCTTCGACCAAGTGTTGGGTTTACAAGAATAGAAATCCTTGATCATGGAACAAGAGACAGCAATGCAAACCTCTGCTATGATGGGATCATGTATGACGTAATTATTATTGGTGGAGGCGCAGGAGGCTTGTTTCTTTGCGCCAACCTCAAAAACCAAAAGGTACTGCTTTTAGAAAAATCCGACCGATTAGGAAAGAAAATCCTTATTACCGGTGGAGGAATGTGTAATCTGACAAATAGGGATGATACGCAGACCTTTCTCACACACCTTGCAGACAAGAGACAAGCAAACTTTATCAAACCCGCCCTCTTGAATTTCGATACCCAAAAAACCTTTGATTGGTTTGAAAGCCAAGGACTTCCCTTGGTCATCAGAGAGGACAAAAAGGTTTTTCCAGCTTCGCTTAAGGCACAATCGGTCGTAGATCTGCTTGCTACGCTTGCAAGACATAATCATGTCGAGATACACACATCTGAAAAAGTCACTGATCTTGCATACCACGAGACCCACTTCACCGTAACATCCTCCAAAGAGACCTACACATCCAGCAAGGTCGTACTCGCCACCGGGGGGATGAGTTATCCCACCACCGGCAGTGACGGCTCTGGGTACCCATTGGCTAAAGAACTTGGGCATACCATTGTAAGCCCTACCCCGGCTCTTGTCGGCATAACAGTTTCCAACTATCCCTATACCAATTTTGCAGGTAATTCAATAAGAAATTCTCAAGTCGATTTCTTTCATGCAGGAGAGACCAAACGGTATCTTTCAGACAAAGGAGACCTTCTCTTCACGCATGATGGGCTCTCAGGTCCCGTTATCCTCAACAATTCCCGTCTGATTAAAAAAGGCGATAGGATACATGCCTCCTTACTAGGCACGACAAACAAGGAAACCCTTTACAAACACCTTGGAGACCTCTTCACCCAAAATGCAAAAAAACAACTCTACACGCTGCTCAAGGGTGAAGGCTTGTTCGGAAATCTCGCCCAAGAGGTCTTAGCTACTCAGTTTCTTTCCACTACCGACACCTGTGCCAATCTCTCCAAAGAGAGACGCGTGAATCTGGTGAAAGCCCTGGCCGACCAAGAGTTCATTGTCTCGAGCAAGAAAGGATTCAATGCAGCAATGGTAACTGCAGGGGGAGTAGCGTTGGAGGAAATCGACAGGAAAAGCATGGAATCGAAGCTGGTCAAAGGATTGTTTTTCACAGGAGAGGTCATGGATATCGATGGAGATAGCGGAGGATACAACCTACAAAGCGCTTTTTCGACCGCCAAACTGATGGCACAACACATACAAGGAAGTAAACCATGAAATTTTGTTGGACGACACTCAATGTCAAGAACATGGACGATTCGTTGGATTTCTATCAACAGATAGCAGGATTACCTTTGCAAAGGAGAGCCTTCGCTGGACCGGGGATAGAACTGGCTTTTCTGGGAGAGGGAGAGACACAAATCGAACTGATTTTCAGGGAAGGGAAAACAGATGCTTCCATAGGTGAAGATATCTCTCTTGGTTTTGAGGTCTCAAACCTCGATGATATGTTGGAATATATCCATGCCAAACAGATACCCATTCATTCAGGACCATTTCAGATTAATGAGCACATTCGATTTTTCTATGTACAGGATCCCAATGGATTGAGAATCCAATTTGTTGAACATTCATAGAGCTAGGAAAGGCCGGGATGTTACTCCCGGCCTTAGCTTTACATGTTATTTTGGGTAATAAATTACATGATTCTCTTGGTAGCCTGCTCAAGCAGTTCATCAAGCTTGGCAGAAGGATTCTGGAACTTTGCCATGAAGATCATTGCAGCAATTACGTATGGCTTATAGCTGGCTTCCTTGTACAAAGGAACCAAGTATCTGTCAAATACGGAAGCTTCAACTTCACCTTCTTTGCATGAAAGACCAGTGATGTCTGCAGGCAGACAATGCATATAAAGAGCTTTGCCGTCTTTGGTGGTCTTCATCAAGTCTTCAGTGCAGGTCCAATCCTTGAACTTGGCATTGTTTGCAAGACAGCTCTTCTCAAGAGCCTTCAAGGCATCCTGATCACCGCTCTCTACAATCTGAGTTCTCTCTTCCATGACAGCAAAGGGAGCCCAACTCTTGGGATATACAATATCTGCATCCTTGAAAGCTTCAGCCATGGAATCAACACGCTTATAGGAACCACCGCTCTTCTCAGCATTGGCCTTGGCGATCTCTTCAACATCAGACATTACATTATACCCTTCTGGGTGAGCAAGGACGACATCCATGCCAAAGCGGGTAAACAATCCGATGATGCCCTGAGGAACGGAGAGAGGCTTGCCATATGAAGGACTATAGGCCCAAGTCATTGCAATCTTCTTGCCTTTGAGATTTTCAATTCCGCCAAAGTGATTGATGACGTGAAGTGCGTCAGCCATGCTCTGGGTGGGGTGGTCGATATCGCACTGGAGGTTGACCAAAGTAGGTCTCTGCTCAAGAACTCCATCATCATACCCTTCCTGTACAGCACCGGCAACAGTCTTCATGTAGGTATGGCCCTTGCCAATGTACATATCATCACGAATACCAATGACATCAGCCATGAAGCTGACCATATTGGCGGTTTCACGTACGGTTTCACCATGGGCAATCTGGCTCTTTCCTTCTTCCAAGTCCTGTACTTCAAGACCAAGGAGGTTACAAGCGCTGGCAAAGCTGAAACGAGTGCGAGTTGAGTTGTCACGGAAGATTGAAATTCCAAGACCACTTTCAAATACCTTGGTAGAGATATTGTTCTCACGCAGTGCGCGAAGAATTTCAGCTACCTCAAATACTGCTTTGATTTCATCATCGGACTCTTTCCAGGTGTGGAAAAAATCATTGAGGTACATGTCATCGGTTTTAAGAGTCTTCAACTCTTCAATCATTTTCTTAATAGCGGCTTTGTCCTTCATTCGGGAACCTCCATAGTATTTCTTCAAAAAGAATCCAGACATTGGCACTATAGCACGACTATCGTCCAATGTCTAGATTTTTTGTTGCAGTTTGTTGCACTAAAAATTAGATTTTTCCAAGTTCCTGCAATATCTTTTCAGCTGAGAACGGCCATGAACGCATCCAAATGCCACAAGCATCATGAATTGCAATTGCGATGGCAGGTGCTGCTCCATTGGTTGCAATCTCACTGATGGATTTAGCCCCGTAAGGACCTGCTTCATCATCGATATCAATCAGTACAGCTTTGAAATCATCAGGTTTCTCACTGATCATGGGAACACCATAATCGGTAAGATTTGCATTGATGCATTCTCCCTTCTCGTCGATGATCATTGACTCATACAGAGTATGTCCAATCGACTTCAATGCAGCCCCATACATCTGACAAAGAGCCAGTTCTGGATTGATTGGAGTGCCAGCATCCTGCAGAGCATAGAACTTCTGGACCTTGACCTGACCGGTTCTGACATTTACCGCCACTTGAGCAAAATGAGCACCGTAAGGAATTGAGTTATGGTTGGTTGTAAAGGAAGCTCGTCCCATCACCTGTCCACTTCCTGTTCCTGTAAGCGCATCGTGAGAAAGCTTGCCATACCCAAGCGTCTTTCCTGTCTTGGTACTGTATACCTCACCGGGGGCTCTACAAATCAGATCCTCAAAATTCTCATCCATCTGCTTTGCTGCCTCAGTAAGCAGGTTTTTCTTCAGGTCTTCTGCTGCCAGATAGGAAGCATTTCCACTGAAGAACGTTCCACTGGAAGCGTACGCACCGGTATCGAAGGTACAACTGTCGGTGTCTCCACTGACAATCGAGACCAAATCCATCGGAACGCAGAAGGCTTCGCTGATCATCTTGACGCTGATGGTATCGAGCCCTGTTCCAAGGTCTGCACCACCGCTGAAGATTTGAAAGGTTCCATCGGTGAGCAACTTGGCCCAAGCATTTGCATGGTCAAGCCCAGGAAGGCCGCTTCCCTGCTGGATCATGGCAAAGCCTTTGCCGATTTTCCAATCAGGATCAGAGGATTTCACCTTTTTACCCCATTCGATCATTTTGGCACCCTGCTTGAGGGCTTCATCCAACCCACAAGAACCTACGGGAACCACCGTACCTTCACGACCTTCACCAAGGCCTTTGAGAATCTCAAGCATATAGCCAGGCTCAACCTTGTTTTTCATAGCCATTTCGTAGTAGTCGATTCCAAGCTTGTCAGCAAGCTCTGCCATACAGGTCATCAACCCATAGGTACCCTTTGGAGCACCATATCCCTGATACGCACCGGTAGGAAGGATGTTGGTGTAATACGTGATTACATCGAACTTCATGTTGTCACATTTGAGCAACGGCAACGTCTTGGAACATGCATTCATGGGAACGGTAAGACAGTGGTTTCCATAAGGACCGGTATTGGCGCGGACATCCATATAGACACCAGTAAGCGTACCATCCTTCTTTGCCCCCATTTTCACGGTGACACGCATTGGATGACGGGTGGAGTTTGCAATGAACTCTTCCTGTCGCGTATTGCGATAGTAGATGGGTTTGCCTGTAATCCAGGTGGCATATGATACCAGATCCTCAACCAGGATATCTTGCTTGGATCCATATCCGCCACCGACTTTTTCCTTGATGACATGAATCTTATTCTCAGGAATCTGACAGACCCAAGCCACTATGCGGCGTACGTGCCATGGCACCTGTGTGGAAGCGTGCACCACCAGACGACCATTGTCGATCTTTGCATAACAAAGATGGGGTTCGAGCGGGGTACATTGAATCTGACTGGTCTGGTAGGTTCTCTCCACCACTGCATCAGCTTCCTTGAAACCCTTCTCAACATCTCCAATCTGACCATGAGCGGCAGAAGCGACATTCCTTCGGATATCACCGTGGAGGGGGAATTGATAGATGACTTTCCCATCCCTGGGATCTGCACTCTTATTGTACTCGTCAAGATCAGCTGGAGCACCAGCACGGTATTCAACAATCCCGTTGTGCACCAGAGGAGCTCCCTCTTCCATTGCTTCTTCAACGGTGAATATGGGCTTGAGTACCTCATACTCAACCTTGATGGCATCCCGAGCGGCAATGGCCTGTTCTTCAGTTTCAGCAACGATGGCAGCTACGCGGTCACCTACATGCCTTACCTTTTTATTGAGCAGACGTCTATCATGCGGACTCGGTTCAGGATTGCCCTGACCTGCCTGCATATAGAATACATCCGGGCAATTCTCGTGGGTGATGATGGAAATGACGCCATCCATAGCCAGAGCAGCTTTTGTATCGATTTTCTTGATATAGGCATGAGCATAAGGACTTCTCAGCACTACCATCGAGTAATAACCAGGCAATACACGATCTTCAACGAAACTCTTTTCACCACTCACCAACTGAGGACCATCAACCTTGGACTTAGGTTTTCCGACGTAGCTCAGATGATCTCTGAATGTCGGGGAAATAGCGGTCTTATACGATCCTGTCTCTTTCTTCTCAATGGCAAGCTGCACTGCAAGATAGTAGTGCTCGTATCCTGTGTCACGGATGAAGATGCCGGAAAGGACAGTGTCTATCTGTTCCTTGGTGGGATGGCTCTCTTTTTCAAGCAGCCACGTCAACAATAAAGCTGCAGCAGGAGCATTATAGGCGCTTTGTACAACACCTGCATCAATCATCGCCTGTTGCACGATACTGAGGTTTCGACTATCCCCCAATCCTTCTGCAGTACGGATCTCAGCTCCATCCGCTTGAAGCGCGAGCATCAGATTCGCATACACGGGCATATCATTGAAAAGTATGGTATCACTACCGGCAAAACCTTCGCGGTCATCACTATCACGTACACTTTCATACCCGCTACGCACCAACAAGGAGCGCAAGGATTCTGATCCTTCACAGGTAGCTTTCAGTGTTTTTCCATTAACAGTACAGGTAATCTTGTTCATTTGGCACCTCCTGCAACAAATTCGGCAAATAGCTGGGCTATTCCCTCACTGGCGATATACCGCTTATAGGAGGAACTTCCGGTAAAATCATCCTTTGCTTCGATTGCATGTCCAACTGCTAGCTGGACATCCTGTCTACTGGTCAACTCTCCATTCTCGATGGCGTTCTCTACATCAGAAAGGCGCTGTACGCCACTCCCCTTGACAGCAACATACACGCGTACATGATCGATGACCCCTTCATTGTTCTTGGTTGCACCGAATCCAACAGTAACGCCGGCTTGGCTTTCCAGGGTATTGGCGAAGCGAGAAGAGCCAACAAAACGTTGATCCTTGGAGAGGCTGACCCCGAGCAACAACGTACCACTGAATTGACTGTGGTAGGCATGATACTCCCTTATTGGAATGTTATCCTCGCTATACGCCCCACCTTCGGTCAGATTTGCCGTGAGCAAACGTGCACGGGATGCAAGCAATACGGGAGCAAGATACGAGTGATCCCCACAGAGTGCCAGGTTGCCTCCAAGTGTGGCCATATTGCGCCGTGGAAACGAACCGCAATATAAAGCAGCATCTTTCAAGTATTGGGGAACCAAAGGAGATTCAACCAATTGTTGAAAGGTGACCATCGAACCAATTCGAATCGAATTCCCTTCGTCGGTTATATTGTTCAGATGCAACTTGGAAAGACTGATGGCAGTCTTTGCCATCACGGTTGAATTCAAACGATTGATCTCTGTTCCTCCAGCATAAAACACGCTTTTAGGATTGTTTCTTCTCAATTTCAACGCATCTTCACTGTCATTTGCAATAAGAAATTCCTGTATCATACAGCCTCCTGTTTGGCAGCTTTGTCCATGAGTTTTCTGCTGATGGCATTAGCTTTATCAGCAAGTTCTTGTTCGTCGAAACCAACCAGCTGCCCAGCATCGACAACCACTTTTCCATTGATGATCGTATAATCAGTATTATGATTGGTACCACAAAAAAGCAAGCTTGCAACGGGGTCACTTTGACTTCCCGCGTAGGGAATGGTGGAAACATCAAAGATGGCCATGTCTGCAGCCCACCCTTCTTCCAATTTTCCTACATTTCCAAAATTCAACATTTTCGCACCATTGATGGTCCCCATGGTAAAGGCTTCATTGGCTGTCAGCGCATCTGCACCATAACGAACTCTCTGCAACAACAAAGCCTGTCGAACTTCATTGAGCATATCGGAACTGTCATTGCTTGCGCTTCCATCGACGGCGATACCTACGTTGATACCCATAGCAAGCATCTCTTTTGCCCTACAGATGCCACTTCCCAATCTCATGTTGGAGGAAGGACAATGTGCAATGTGCGTACCGGTATCTTTCAAGATCTTAAGCTCTTCATCATTGAAGTGAATGCCATGTGCATAGAAAACATCTGAACCAATGAGGTTGCACTCCTGCATGAGCTGAACAGGACGCATCCCATACATCTCTACACAGAAATCTGCTTCATCGAAGGTTTCACACAGATGAGTATGCAATCTGACGCCATATTTTCTTGCAAGTGCAGCAGTTTCACTCATCAATTCTTTGGTGACACTGAAAGGACTGCAGGGAGCAAGGGCTATCTTGTGCATCGCATCAGGAGCTGGATCGTGATACGTCTGAATACACCGCTCACTATCGCTGAGAATCTCCTCGAGTGTCTGTACGACACTGTCAGGAGGAAGTCCACCATCTTTCTTGCTAAGACTCATGGAGCCTCTGGTAGGACTGAAACGCATTCCAAGCTGGTCGGCGGCCTTGAACTGCAAGCCCATCAAATCTCCGTTGAAATTACGGGGATACAGGTAGTGGTGATCAGTGGTACAGGTACAACCGGTTTTCATCAATTCAGCCATGGCAAGCATGGAAGAATAATATACAGCCTCGTCATCAACATACTTCCACACATCATACAAGAATTTCAACCAGTCAAATAACTTTGCATTCTGAACAGCAGGATGGTTCCTTGTCAACGTCTGATAGAAGTGGTGATGTGTGTTGACCAATCCAGGAATAACCACATGCTTTGAACAGTCTATGACCCGTACGCCTTCTTCAGCAACAAGCCCACCAGACGGTGCAATCTTAGCTACCTTATTGCCTTTGATAAGTAGGTCGGCTCCCTTGTACTGGGGACCGTCAAAACTGGGTTGCAGACAGAAAATGTCTTTCAGTAAAATCGAAGAGTCCATGTATTCTCCTATTCGATGATTTCTCCAGAAGGACGCTTCGAAACTTCTGTCAAAAAATATTCCAGCATACGTTTGGTAGAAGTCCTTCTGTACTCCGGCATGGCATGCGGACTGATGATCTTGTCATAGTCAGCAAGGAAGGAGGGAAGCAACGAAGGAATATCCTCGACATTCTTTCCGATCAGGGTTGCTTCGAGAGCCTTGTTTCTTGCAATTTTTGGACCTGCAGCACCGCTTGATGCGCGGAAATCGGTAATGACTCCCTTCTCATCAATCGTTATTGCAGCAGAAAGAGAGAGCTTTGTTATGGCATTGGCTCTCCGTGTTCCTATTTTTCGATACCAGCGATAGGTAAACGGCCTAGCTGGTTTCGGAATGATGATTTTAGTGATGATTTCATCATCTTGGAGAAGCGTCTTTTTCGCTCCATAGATAAAATCATCCAAAAGGACCGTTCGTTCGCCTTCGACACTGGCAAGAACGACAGAGGCATCAAGCAAAATCAAGGTTGCAGGAAGATCTCCCTTGGGAGATGCATTTCCGATATTCCCCCCGATTGTCGCCAGATTTCTCAAGGAAATGGCTCCCATACGGCTGGATGCCTCACGGACATGCCAGGGAACAAGAGGAGAAGCAGCTATTTCGCTACTTGTGGTTGCACTGCCGATGCAAAGACTTCCATCAGGAGTTTCATTGATGCCGATGAGTTCCTTGAGATTTGAAACGATCATGATCGGCCATGGAAACTTTGGGGTGACGCCAATACCTCTACGGTATTGAACCATCAGATCGGTTCCCCCTGACAACGGACGAGCACCGGTTTCCTTGCGGATGATCAAGGCTTCTTCAAGGGTCTTGGGAATATAGGTGCTCACCATAAGCCATCCCCTCTTTCACTGGCAAGAGCAATACTCTCGACAATGAGGTCATATCCGGTACATCTGCAAATGTTTCCACTGATGCCCTTTCTGATTTCGTCTTCACTTGGATGGGGATTGGAACGCAGCAAATCTTCTGCAGCCATCACCATACCGGGAATGCAGAAACCACACTGTACAGCTCCACCATCAGCAAATGCTTCTATGATGGTCTTTCCTTGTTCAGTTTCCTTGAGTCCATCGATGGTTACGATATCACTACCCCCGACAGCACCAATGGGGACCATGCAGGTGGTGATGATCTTCCCATCCTTTAAAACCGAACAAGCGCCGCATTCGCCTTCTCCACAACCTTCTTTGGTTCCAGTAAGGCCGAAATCTTCTCGTATAACATCAAGTAAACGGCGAAGAGGATCCGTTGTAACGGAAACCTGTTGGCCGTTCAAGGTAAAATCAATCTTAGTTTCCATGTATTTCCAGCTCCACAATAGTCTCTGGCGGGATGGGTATCTCGCAGATTCTTCTATCGATAGCACGACTCACTGCCTCACAGAATGCAGCATCGGCCCCATTGAAGACCAATTCCCCCATTCCTTTGGCACCAAAAGGTCCAAATTCGTAGGGATTGTCAACCAAGAAAGACTCCATTTTCGGGAAGTCCATGGAGGTAGGGATAATGTAATCGCTCATCGAGTTTTGCTTGAAGTAACCCTTTTTATTTTCCATCTTTTCCATGGAAGCATATCCAAGACTCTGGATGACACCCCCATTCACTTGCCCCCGGATAAGCAGTTCATCAATGGGATGTCCAACATCATGACTTACCCAAATTCCCTTGGTTTCGACTTCACTGGTAAGAGCATCGACCTCAACCTCGACAACAGCCGCTCCCCAGCCATACCCCAGATAGGCATCTCCTTGGAACGTGTTCTGGTCCCAAGGGAACCCTTCTGGATGCTCATACTCTACTTCAACATGGAAGTCTTCTTCAGAATCATAGCGTTTTTTCATCAAGAGAGCTGCACGTTCTACAAGCTTGCCAACGATCATCGTCGATCGACTGGCTGCGGTAGGACCGCTATCGGGGACCTTTGAGGTATCGGGATTATCATAGTTGATCATGTGCAGATCAAGGTCCAAGACCTGTGCTGCAATCTTTCGAAGAGCTGTCTGGAACCCCTGTCCCATCTCCGTACTACCGACAAGAATATCGACAGTTCCGTCAGAATGCTTGTGCAACCGAGCATGGCCTTTGATGATCATTTGTTCACCATTGCCGGTAAATGCTCCTCCATGGTTGTACAGAGCGATGCCGATGCCTTTTCCAGTTCCTCTGCCATATTCTTTGGCCTTGCGCCAATAATCAGAGGCATCGGTAATTTGTTTGATCATTTCAGGAAGCTTCACTTCTTCATAGACATGACCATTGGTATTGGTAAGGGAACCTTTCTTCAAAAGGTATTCATTTCTCAGTTCCAAAGGATCACGTCCCAAAAAATTTGCCAGATGATCCATATGACGTTCAATGGCAAAAAGTGTCTGTGGTGCTCCAAATCCACGGAAGGCATCACTGGGGAAGGTGTTGGTGGCAACTCCTCGACCATGAATCCTTGTAGAGGGAATACCGTAACAGCCTGTAGCATGAAACACACCTCGTTGCAGCACGACAAAAGAGCAAGAAAGATACCCACCGACGTTATAGACAACATCGATATCCATACCCAGAATTGCTCCCTTATCATCCAAGGCAGTCTTGATGATGGTTCTGCTTGGGTGACGTTTAACAGAGAATTCCATATCTTCCGATCGGTCAAAAACCATTTGTATCGGTTTTCCGATAGTATTCACAGCTACCAGAAGAGGCCCCGCCAGGACATCTGGAAAATGTTCTTTCCCTCCAAAAGCCCCCCCTGTAGTGGTTTGACGGACAATGATCTTATCATAGGGAATATTCAGCAATCCTGCTATGGATTTGCGAATATAGAAGGGGCATTGTGCAGAAGCGTAAATGACGAAGGCATCATCTTCTTGTACACAGGCAACAGAATTGGTTTCGAGATGCACATGTTCTTGGAATCCGGTACGATAGGTCTCTTCAAAGACCCGATCGGCTCGATTGAAGACTTCGTCCATCTCGTCACCGGTCTTTATCTCGAGTTCACAGAAAATATTCGTATCATTGACAAACGCCCCGCCCTTACAAGCCAAGCCCTCTTCAATGGAAATTGCTGGTTCATGTTCTTCATACGTGATGATCAAGTCATCCAACAGGTTGGCCAGAACATTTCTATCTGGACCGACCAAGAGACCAATGGTCTCCCCTACATATCTTACTTCGTTCTCGGCAAAACACTTCCAATCTTTTGCAATCATCCAAAGCTCATTCTTGCCTTCAGGAGGAATATCTTTATGACTGATAAAATAATACCCTTCAGGCAACGAAGGAACTTCAATATTCTTGATGATTCCTCGAGGTATGGAAGAACGTACCATACGACTGTACAGCATTCCTTCAAAGGTCATATCTGATAGATATTTTTGCGTTCCGCTCGCTTTAGCTATTGCATCGGATCGTCTTACAGCGGTCTCAATCGGCATTTTTGCCATGTACAAGGCTCCTTCAATCGATATATAGTTATCCATTATTTATCAAAATAATCAATGGACACCCAGAGGCTAAACAACCACAAGGTAAATAATACCTTGTGGCTGTAGTATACCATACTGATTAACTAAGATAAACCTATCGGCTCTTAGTTCTCCAAGGAGTAAGGGAGCATAGCATAGAAAGCACTACAAATCTCAAGATCGTCAATGCGGTTGATTTCGTTGGGAGCGTGAGCTTGTGACTCATCGCCAGGTCCGAAACCGATAGCAGGAATCTTGTGGCGTCCAGTGGTTGCAACCAAGTTGGTTGAGAAGGTCCACTTGTCTACGACAGGAGCCTTTCCAAAGAGAGCCTCATGTCCAGCTACACCAGCAACTACCAAAGGATGGGTTGCATCGATTTTCCATGTTGGGAAATAGAGCTCTTGAGAATAAGGCTTTTTGGTCCAGCCGATTTTCTCATAGTTGGGCATTTCAACAACGATTGATGCAGGATCATCTCCAGTTGCCTTGGCGATGTACTCGCGAACCTGGCTGATGGCAAGATCTGCGTCTTCACCCCAAGTGAGGCGACGGTCGCAATAGAGCATGGCATAGTCTGCAACTGCACACTGGCTGGGGCCCTTTACATCCATCTGACTGACGGTGATGGTTCCTTTCCCAAGGAACTTTTCGTCATCGGGTTGCAGGTCCTTGTTCAACTGCTCAATGGCGAGAGCTGCCTTGGCTGCTTTGTACGCAGCACTCACACCGCGCTCAGGAGCACTACCATGGCAAGAAATGCCCTTGAGGATTACTCTGATTTCCATACGACCACGATGTCCGCGATAGAGGCGGCAGCTGGTGGGTTCAGTGGAAACCACCAAGTCAGGGCGGAAGTTCTCTTCTTCAATGAGGTACTTCCAGCACATGCCGTCACAATCCTCTTCCATTACCGTGAAGGTAAAGTAACAGGTATATTCACCACCGTAACCGAGTTCCTTAAGAATTCTTCCGGCAGTAATCATGGATGCAGCGCCACCCTTCTGGTCGCTGGTGCCACGTCCCCATACCTTTCCGTCCTTGATGTCGCCGCAGAAGGGATCAAAATCCCAGTTCTTGAGGTTACCGACTTCGACAGTATCGATATGTGCATCAAAAGCCAATTTCTTTGGTCCGTTACCAACGCGACCGATTACCGAGCCAAGTCCATCGATGTAGACTTCGTCAAATCCAGCCTCTTCACAGAGAGTGACGATAAGACGACAAACATCCTCTTCCTGGGAGCTGTAACTTTTGGTTTTCACCATCTTTGAAAGGTTGATCGCCGTATAATCACGATATTCGGCAGCCTTTGCTCTGATCTGTTCCTGAATAGTCATATAATATTCCCCTTCGACCCTCATGGTCATATCTTCACATCACTCACTTCAAGGAGCGATTTTGTCTACTTTTTCCCAAACCCGCTGAGCAACCTTTGCAGCCTGCGCATAGATTGCATCGACATCAAGACCCGGGAATTTTCTGTTCTCCATGACGAACTTTCCGTCCACCATGACACTTTCAACACAATTGCTGCTCATACCCCATACAAAATGGGAAGCTGCATTATCAGCTACGAGCGGAGTTGGGTTATGGTAATCGAGAATATTCAGATCAGCCTTATACCCAGCTTCAATCCTGCCAAAATTACCGTCAAAGTACTTTTCAACAAGCTTGTTTCCTCGTGAAAGCGCTGTTACATAATCACCAGGCCACCAAGAACCGGTTTGGTCCTTATGCTTGAAGAATGCGAGCTTGAGCTCTTCAAACATGTTGCCACCACATCCATCGGTACCGATGATCAGATTCTTCACCTGCTGGATGTTCTTGCAATATCCAACATTGTTGTTCATGTTGCTTCTTGCATTATGAGCAAAAAAGCAGTCATGCTCGTTGATCTTTGCAATCTCAGATTCATTCAGATGAAGACCATGAACCAACAGTGAGTTGGAGGTCAACAGACCGAACTTCTCCAGTCGATCGATGATGTCAGCATTGTAATGATGGTGAGAATGCACGACATCGTACTTATCCTCAGCCACATGCAGGTGAAGTCCGGCGCCGGATTCCTTCATCGCCTCACCCATCATGCGAAGACCTTCATCAGGAATCGTAAAGGGAGCATGTCCACCTATCATTCCTCGAACAAGCTTGCTGCTCTTGCTGGACATGGCGAATCTAAGGTTCTCCTCTACTCCAGCTTCAACTTCCTTCATTCCACCGTTGCGGTCGGTCACTTCGTAGCAGGTTGCACCACGTACCCCAACTTCTTCCATTCCCTTGGCGATTGTATCCAAAGAGTTGGCGATATATGAAGGGCTGGCGTGATGATCGATACAGGTTGTGGTACCTGCAGCGATTGCATCCAAGGAGCAGATCAAAGAACTATAGTAACATGCTTCTTCGTCCAACCCTCTATCAAGACGCCACCACCATTCCTTAAGAACCTGGATGAAATCATTTTGAGGTCCAGCTGAAATCAGCATTCCTCGTGAAAGCCCGGAATAGTAATGGTGATGACCACATACGTTGCCAGGAATGACTGTTTTATGACTGCCGTCAATAATTCTGTCTGCCTTGACTGTAGAACCGGCATTTGCATGAACAGCGAGGATGATGTCGTCTTGAATGACGACATCTACTCCCTCGGAAACTGCAAATGGAGGCATAGTCTGCATGACTCGCGTGTTTTTAATAACAATAGTAGACACTGCTCTCTCCTTCTACTCTTCTACATACCCAAGCAAATAGCTGTAGGATGTGAAGACTTCTTCTATCAGGGCAGCAACTTCATCGGTTATGCCCTCTTCATCTCCAACCAAAATTCCATCCCCATCCATCGAACAATTGTAGATTTTTCCGTCAAGACGAACGAGAATCTCATCCCCTTCGACATAGAAACCACTGTTTTCGGAGTTCTTGAAATCATCAGGTCTGCTGAAGAGCGTGAACTTCTTGCGATAAGGACCACCATCATACGGACAGAAAGTCTCACAGTTGCCACATTCATTACAGTAAGCATCGAGGTGCAAAATCTGGAATGGATCGGAAAATACTCCGGTGTTACGGACATCGATTGCAACATTGGCACGGTTAGGACATACATCCACGCACTTATTGCAGAGATACGAACACTCGAGACAACGCTTGGCTTCTGTTTCAGCAAACTTCTTATCACCGACCTCTTTGGAGGAGAGGATCTTGCTCTTCTTCAAAGCAATCTCTGCAAAGTAGTCATTTTCATCAGAGGTCATTTGTTCGCGTTCTTCATCGGTAAGGTCGTCATCGTCTTCGAAATCTTCCTCATCCTCACAATCACACTCATCGCCACAATCACATTCATGGTCGTGGTCATGACCGCAACTACAATCGTGTTCATGCTCGTCTTCAACCTCAGGTCCAAGAACCTTGTCGATGGCTGCCTCAACTGCAACGCGTGCACTGGCTATACAACGCACAACCGTGGATGGACCACTTTGCACATCACCAATGGCGTAGACATTCTCAACTTCCGTCTCTTTGGTCTCTTTGTTGGTCTTCGGCCAATGTTTTTCATTGACAGGTACACCATACCAAGTGAGCTTTTCGGAATCTGCGTGTTCACCGATAGCGGTGATCATGGAATCAGCGACCAAAGTGAAGGTCTCATCAGTTGCAACTGGACGACAACGACCAGAAGCATCCTTTTCTCCAAGCACCATTTTGCGGACAACCAATTGGTTTGCTTCACAAGATTCGGGATTGGCAAGGAACATGAACTCTACGTTCTCTTTCTTAGCAAGGCCGTACTCTTCAAGGTCTGCAGGCATTTCTGCTTCAGTCCTTCTATATACGACAGTTACTTTTTCAACACCGGGAACCCTCAAGGCGGCACGGGCGCTGTCCATGGCAGTATTACCACCACCTACGACTACAACCTGCTTGCCCAATTTCACAGAAGAAGGATCCTTTCGGTACGAACCAAGGAAAGAAAGGGATTCCATAATGTTGGAACGATCGCCTGCAAGAGGAATCTCATTGTCGACTTCACTACCAATGGCATAGAAGATGTACGTATACCCCGCGTCTTTAAGAGCTTTGATAGTCATTTCATCACCCTTCACTCCAAAGTGGAAATCCACACCATGGGCTTTGATGAATTCCACATCGCTTTCGATGGCTTCGACAGGAAGGCGGAAACCAGGAATGACATGACGGACCACACCACCAGCGCTCTCTTCCCGTTCAAAGACTGTGGTATCGAAACCACTTCTTGCAAGGAAATATGCAGCAGAAAGTCCTGCAGGACCAGCACCAACGACAGCTGCTTTGATTTCGCTCTTGTCAGTAGGACCTTCCCAGGTTTTCTTGTACTCTTCAAATCCATTCTCAACGGCGATCTTTTTCATCTCACGAATCTGTACAGCACCTTCATAGTCCATGCGTGTACAATGCAACTGACACTGGTGGTCGCAGATATGAGCAGTGATGGCAGGAAGTGCATTCTTATCATAGATGAGGGCCAAAGCATCGCTATAGCGTCCTTCACCTACAAGCTGCACATACTCAGGCACATCCTGATGAATTGGGCAAGCAACCTGACAGGGAGCAACATAACAATCAAAGACAGGAAGTTCTTCACCAAGCTTAATGGAGTCAGTACCCCTGAATTCCTTGTTGACACTTGCATATTTGCCTTCCCTTGCATCGCTGGAAAGCTGTGCAAGTTTCTCGATGTCTATCGATGTCATATCCCAAGCCTTACTCTTGTTCAGAATTTCAACCATCTGACCAAGTCTGGTGTATCCACCGGGCTTAAGCATATCGGTAGCAAGCGTGATCGGTCTGATTCCCGTCTCAAAAAGAGCCTGGACAGTCAGTGCATTTGCACCACCACTGTACGAGATTGGCAATTTTCCACCAAACTCCTTGCTGAGCAAGGTAGCTACGGTAGTGGAGATAGGAAGCAAAGAACGACCCGACATATACATTTCTGCACCAGGAAGTTGTCCCTGGTCATTGACGGATCCCAGAGTGTTGGTAAGCTTAACACCAAATCCCCTACCTTCTTTCTTTGCAAGATCAACCAAGCGATGAAGCATGGCTATTGCATCGTTATACTGTAGGTCGTGTTCAAAATTTTCACGAGTCAGTCCAATGTACTTGAATCCTAGGTTGTCAAGAATTTCACGTACCTTGTCATAGCCCAACAGTGTCGGATTGAGCTTTACAAAGGTATCGATTTTCTTTTCTGTAAGCATGTATGTACAAATGGCCTCGATTTCTTTGGGAGGACATCCGTGCATGGTGCTGATGGTCGTTGAAGGGCTGATGTTTGCACTGATCTTCGAGGTAAGTCCCTTGAGTTTCTTTTCAAGTCCTTCCCATGCAGAGCCATCAAACAGGCCTTCTTCCAACATTGCATCCAATTCGGCAAGATACTCTTTGAAACGAGCATCCTTATTGGCATCAATCATTGAGTCGATGAACTGTTGCATCTTCTCGGTCTTGATACCTTCCAGGTTGTACCCAACAGACATATTGAAGATGAAGGATGGCTTTTCAAACGCACCTTTATGCTGCAATGCCTCAAGTACATGGAGAATGATCCAAGCCTTCGCATACTCATCCCAAGCCTTGGAAAGGGTATACTCAGTGGACCATTCTACGTTGTAGGCTTCATCCCTTGCATCAATGCAGGGTTTCTCAATCTCAAGGGTATCCATGACCTGGACGGTCTTCAATTCCATGAATCGTCCACCGGTAAGATAACTTGCCACGATGTTTTGGGCCAGTTGTGTGTGAGGACCGGCTGCGGGACCGCAGGGGGTCGAACAACTCTGACCAAACACCTTTACGCTGTTTTTGCCTTTGTCCTGATAGAACTGTTCTTCGGCAATTCCAAAAATTGAATGATGGTTACGATATTCTCCAACAATACGACTGATAAGTTCCGAGAAGGGAACTGGGCGCATGACGTCTCCCATACTCACTCCTTCGATTAAAGGTGTCGTCAGGCACTAAGGCCCAACACTGTTCTATTCTAATGCAGATTGAAGAGAAGTCAATCGTTTTTGCAACATTTCGCAACACTTTTTTCTTGCTTGCCCATAATAACCTTTCTCTGACAAGTGTGTTGCATCCAACATATCCACATAAAAACCAATCCCAAATACATTGCTTTCACCGAGATACCAAGGCAAGGCATAGATACTCCACCCCATGGGAAAGGGAAAAGCTTTCTCACCTTCTATCTTATTATCATTAAATCGCACTTTACCATAAATTAAAATATATTTACTGCTACTTAACGCAAATTATTTGCAGAAAATCTAACTTTCACGAATTATCGCTTTACAATTTTCATCTTTCTTGTATACTTGACTAATCTAAAAAAGCAACCTAGTGTCAGCACGGAGGAAAAGACATGTTGATTAATTTGAATGTGAACCCTGAAGTCAGGGAAAAGAACATTAAACGCTGTAGAGAAAAGGGCATCCTGCTTCCTACTTTCAAACAAATGGTGGATCCTTCCACTGTATCCGAGGATATCAAGAATAAACTCGCAAAAACTGGTCTTTGGGATGTTGATCCTGTAAACCTCTATAGAGTGACTTGGCACAATGAACCTGTTGAGAAAGGTGGAAAGTTTGGTGATGTCAACTTCATCGAAGTCCCCCATGAGATCACTGGCGTCAAAGCTAGAATCATCGCTCTTGCAGGAAAATGGTTCCCCACCGGTGTCCATAAGGTAGGAGCTACGTATTCTTGTCTGGCCCCTGCACTTGTATCAGGTAACTTCGACTCCGTCGACCAACAGGCTGTATGGCCGTCAACCGGCAACTACTGCCGTGGTGGAGCATATAACAGCGCTTTACTTGGCTGCCAGTCCATTGCAATTCTTCCCGAAGAAATGAGTCAAGAACGATTCAATTGGTTGAAGACAGTCGCCGGCGAAATCATCGCCACTCCTGGTTGCGAATCAAACGTAAAAGAAATTTTCGACAAGTGCCATGAATTGGATGCAACTCGCGGAAACCACATTGTCATTTTCAATCAGTTCGAACAGTTCGAAAACTACCTTTGGCACTATGTTGTTACTGGTGGAGCAATGATTGAAGTAGCTAAACAGCTTAACATTGCAGATAAAGACGTTCGTGGATATGTATCTGCCACTGGTTCAGGCGGAACACTTGCTGCCGGAGACCATCTCAAGGATGTCTACCCCAATGTAAAGATTGGTGCAGCTGAAGCCCTTCAATGCCCGACCTTGCTCCGCAACGGATTCGGTGGACATAGAATTGAAGGTATCGGCGACAAGCATGTGCCTTGGATCCACAATGTCAAGAACACTGATATGGTTCTTGCCATCGATGACCAGGATTGCATGGATGTTTATCGCCTCTTCAACGAACCAGCCGGTATCGAATATCTGAAAAAGATGGGAGTATCTGAACAAGATATCGCCAATCTTTCTCTCTATGGAATCAGCGGTGTAGGCAACTTGCTCGGTGCTATCAAAATGGCCAAGTACTATGAAATGGATCAAGATGATGTAATATTCACTGTACTTACCGACAGTTCCGAAATGTATACTTCAAGACTTGAAGAGCAGAATAAAGAACAGGGTAATTTCGATGAATTTGCAGCTGTCAGAGCTTTGGCTGCCTGCCTTCACCATCAGACCATCGAGAATGCCAAGGAGCTGGGCTACTATGACAGACTTGCCATCCACAATCTCAAGTACTACACTTGGGTTGAGCAACAGGGCAAGACCTATGAAGAAATCAATGCACAGTGGTATGATAAGAACTACTGGAAGCAGATTCCTTCTTATGCAGAGAAAATCGATGAGATGATTGAAGCATTCAACAAGGAAATCCTATCTAAATAGCTTGGATTTTCCATCAAATGCCGGGCAGCAGTGTCCGGCATTTTCAGTTTGGAGGAAATATGCGTTTTACGTATGAATGCTGCGATTGCGGCAAAGTCTTTGAATCGGAAGAGGTACTGTACCAGTGCCCTGAATGTGCAGAAAAGAATGACGGAAGTTCATTTCCCAAGGGCAATCTGATAGTCAAACTCAACAAAGAAGACTTGGAAGAACTTGCAAAAAGAGAACATGTAACCATGTACGACTTCTTCCCCTACACCATTCCAACCCCCGAGGTGTATCCTGTGGGAGGAACCCCCATTGCAAAACCTGCCAGACTTGCAAAAAAGTATGGCTTGAAGAATCTTACTTGTAAACTCGACAGTGCCCTGCCTTCAGGTTCCTTCAAGGATCGGGCAAGTCAGCTGATTGCAGCCCAGGCGATTGCACACAAGCAGAACAGAATAGCTCTCGCTTCAACAGGTAATGCAGGAGCTGCCATGAGTTGTGCAGGAGCTGCGTATGGTTTGGAGATCATTCTTTTTGTTCCTGCCACCGCCCCCATCAACAAATTGATGCAGAGCGTACTCTATGGAGCCACCGTAGTCCCTGTCAAAGGAACCTATGATGATGCTTTCGCCCTTTCCATTGCCTATACGAAGAAGTTTGGAGGCATCAACCGCAACACCGCTTACAATCCGATGACGATTGAAGGCAAGAAGAGCATCTCCATTGAATTGTTTGAACAAATGGGAAGAAAAGCTCCCGATGTAGTATATGTCCCCGTGGGAGACGGCTGCATTTATGCAGGTGTGTTCAAGGGCTTCTACGACCTCAAGGAAGCTGGCCTCATCAATAAGATGCCCCATATCATTTGCGTACAAAGCAAGCAGAGCAATGCGATCAGCAAAGCCTGGGAAACCGGAGATTTCAGTTGCATCGATGCTGCCACCACCCGTGCCGACAGCATTAGTGTGGAAAGTCCGGCAAATGGACGTATGGCGGTGCGATACATCAATGAATGCGATGGTTGGGCAACGCAAGTAGATGACAGTGAAATTCTTGAAGCCCAACTTGAACTGACCAGAGAAGCTGGTATTTTCGTAGAACCTGCAGCTGCTTGTGCTTGGGCAGGCGTAAAGAAAGACAACAAGATGCTCATCGAGAAGTTTGGAGAGGATGTCAGTGTATGTACGCTGCTCACTGGTACAGGATTCAAGGATATGGCGGTCTTCACCGGTCGCGTTTCCATTCCTGAAGCCATAGAGAACAGTACTGAAGCTGTAATCAAACGATTCGAGTAGATCATTGATGGTGAAGAGAAGAAGCAAGCAGGCCGATTGGTCTGCTTGTTTCATTTTTCCCTTACCACTCAAGGTTGAATCTCTTCACTTCCCAAGCTGCCTGATCCTCTTATCCACTTGTTTTCTCATTGTGGTGAAGAGAGGTTCTTTCATGGGTGAAGCAGGTAACAAAGCAACTGCTTCAAACGCCTTGACAATTGCAGAAACCATCGAGTCCAACAATGTTTCCATATAGTGTTTACCGATTCCCACCTCTTTTCCAAACCTAAGAAAATGTTCTTTTCTGATGTGTTCAATACGATATTCTCCACCGATCTTCATGGATAGGTTTGATGACAGATCCTCATACGCCATGGTAGAAACCAAGTCATAGGATGGGGACAAGAGAGACGACCCTTGGTCAGGATAGAGGAAAGAAATATTCTTCCCATGTGCGTCACAGTTTCCGATGAGAAAACAAAAAACCGCGAGATCCAGCAATTCACGCACATCGATAATTGGTGCAGAAGAAATGTCTTGCACCAAAGAAACAATTTCACGGAATCCAGGACCGCCATCCGCTTCATATTTACAGTCCGGCATAATTCCAAGCGCCTGGCAGGCATCTTCTTGTTGGATACGTTCTATACAAGGAGGATCCAAGGAGCGTATTTTCCTGTCATACCGCTCTATTATGAAGACGGGAGTGCTTTCCAGCATCATCAACTCAGTGGAAGGTACCGAAAGCCCACACAGAGAAGCAACCTGCATACACAAATACTCATTCACAGCAAGGTCAGGAAATGGATGTCTTGAGGGTTTCAGAATATGGGTGGAAGGCGCCCCTGAAAGGGGAATATACCAAACACCATTGAAACGAGCCAATGGAATCTTCTGTTGTGCACCCGCCAAGGATACTCTTGCATCTGAAACTCCGACAAGAAGTGGCCGTTTGTCCATCCGCTTAATCAAAGCAGCAAGTTCGCTATCTTCAATCCTCCGGTATTGGGTTGTAAAAGGTAAAGGAATGAAGCTTTCCAAGTTTTCCTTATATTCTTTTTCATTGACCAAAGTCACAGATCCTGCACACTCTTTGCCCAAAGCCTCCAGCAATTTCAAAGAGCTCGATTCCGATACATGAAGGAATTCGGAAATCTTCCTTTTCAATTCACCGTCAGGAAGAAGACCTGAGAAAAAAGGGAGACAGGCCTTTGAGGAGAACTCTTGCCTCTGCAGTGGAAGAGAGTGCGACAGGGGTTTTGCATCAGGAGTGTCCAGATACTTGTAATCATAGCGAAAGGTTACCCCTCGATCCACCGTACCGCACAGAAGACCAATCCTGTTTCCTTTTTGACTGACTACAAGATTCATATACGTTTCTCCGCGTTCAGGTCAATTCCCAAACGAGAAAGGACCGTCAACACCTTGCCCAAATGGAGAGACTCTTTGCCATTTTCAAGTTCCGACCAGAAACGTACCCCTACTCCACAAAGTCCTGAAGCCTCTTTCTGCGTGAGGCCCAATTCTTTACGACGGGACCGGACGAGTGTGGCAATGTCGATGCTTTCCTTGATATGGTTCATAGTAAGTATCTTAGTATTCCCGAACGGGTAAATCAAGCAATCCTTCTAGCTTTTTCGTTACTATTTTCCCGTTCGGGTAAATTTATCATACCATAGCTCTTTTTCCCTAGTATTTTCCCGTTCGGGATTTTACAAATTAAAATTTTTCAAATACTTATACTCTCTTGGTTGGATTCTTGGTCACTTAGGGGTTTTCCTTTCCCATGCAACCAATCCCTTTGATCTGCCTGATGGAAATCGTACAAAAGATATTGCCGAAAAAGCTCTAAGGATAGGAAAACGAGAGGGCTTGTTCCTTTTCACCTTTGACAAAACTGGTTCATTGCAGTACCTTTTGTCTTGAGATAGTAACGAGAGGTAATTTGCATGCAGAACTTTCTTATCGGTCTCGGCATCGGAGTCGTTCTAGCCATTGTTCTTGTCGTAGTCCTGTCTGTGAAAAGGCACAAGGAAATCCTTGTTGCTTCCAAAGAGACTGAACGCTTGAAAAGAATGTTGACGGATCGAATGGATCTCGAGAGCGAAGGGATCGCAAAGTTGAAAGACCAATATGAGGATGTCAAGAAACAGAATGAAAACCTCAGGATGAGTCTCAACACCTACTCCCAGAAGCCTGGGAGAAAAGAAATTGCTCGTTTGCATGTATACCAACTTGCTGTCGATAGGTTGACGATCAACAGTCCTGGATTTGGAGCAGCATGGCAAGCCGCACTAAAGGAAAGTGAGGACGAATTTCAGAAGACCTATTTTGGAGTGCAACCCTTCATCAAGCGCTTGATTCCCATCAAGACAGATGCAGCAGTGCTTCCCCAAGCGATCGGTACTGACGAGAAAAACTGAAAACAAGCCGAAATGGTGGAATTGGTAGACACAAGGGACTTAAAATCCCTTGCTCTTTAGAGCGTACGGGTTCAAGTCCCGTTTTCGGCAAACCATTACAATTCATAGAAAAAAACAGGTTCCACCATCAATTTGGGAGAACCTGTTTTCCTTTTTATCAAGACAGAAAGCCACTTGGCCCTATTCCCTGGAAGAGAATTTCAATGAACCTTTGAGATTATTTTCCTTCATCAACCAATTCAAACATCGCAGCCGGTACATTCTTTTCAATGAAAGGGAGGAAACTCCCACACACTTCCTTCTCGTACTCGACATCGATCATTTCACCATCCAGGCGAACGACTTTGAATTGCACGAAATCATCAGCATCTCTGAATGAACGGAGATACAGCATATCGCCGATTGCAAAGGATGCTTCCGCTGGCATCGTTTCTTCTGGTTTCAATACGAGATTACTTCCCTGAATTTTCTTCCAATGCAATGTTTTTTTAAAAATATAGTAGCACCAATAATCATCCCCACCCTTGCCATCTTTATTTGGCTCAAATGAACCATGAATAACATAGATCTTATTTTTATCGACACTATTTCTTACAATATCTCCACTCTGAAATCTTCCACCATCATCCATACTGTTCGTTCTCCTTGATTCCTCAATCGAAATCCATCTTTTTCAGGCAAGAATAATTTCGTTGCTTGTTCGTACTCACCATACATTTCTTATCCTAAGAAGTATACAATTGGCTCCAAATTATCCTCTATTTGTTGACTCCCAACAATGTTCCTTTCAGGACAATCACCAAACTTCCTTGACCACACCATGTTTTTATTCCATGCTCTATCCATGTGGGAAACCTTTACAACCGATACGGGATTACAGGCAAGTCAAGTACAGACAATCCAAGAGAAAGCAATCGCACTCAAGGATTCTCCTCTTCACCTTAGTCTTACTCACAAGGCCAAAACAGCCATCTTCAACCAAGACAATGCATCGTTGGCATCGCTATGCAAACAGGGTATTGCTTCCTATGGGTTCTTGTATCCTTTGGTGCTTCTCCAAGCTGCATTTACTTCCATCCTTTCCCTCTTTGAAAATCTTGCAATCGATGAGCAGATCAGAAGGGATACGCTTTCAGATATTTCCATTTGGGTGAAGGTCTATGAAAAACACCATCAGGGAGAACCAGGTCTTAAACAAGTCGATTGGATCAGTAAAAGCTGTTGTGCCAAGGTTCTCCGCTTTGGTAGGCTCCAGTATGAAAAAGGTCCGTTTATGTTCCCCTACTCCATCTACTATGATACGTTGAGCCAAACATACAGGATTTTCGCCAACCAAGGAGTCTTCTGTGATGAAAAAGGATTCATTGTCGATGAAGAGCGAAGTTCTTTTACAACCTCCTATCTACAGACTCCTGATTTCCTGATAGCCAATGAAGTGAACCAAACACAAGGTTGTATAGCAGAAGAACCAACGAAAAGTTATCTAGCTTTCCTTGTATTGCTTTGCGAAAAAGATGATATCGTAGTCCATATGCATATTCCTGAAGGAGAAATGCTTACACCACTCTCAGTCGACAACTCACTTTCACAAGCGAAAACGCATTTTTCATCCTGTCCATTATTTGTTTGTGCCTCTTGGCTGCTTGATCCAGAACTCATGCAGGTAAGCAATCCAGACGGGAACATATGCCGCTTCATGCAACGTTTTTTGAAATTCCCCATCGCGTTTGGTACACCTCAACTATATGAGAGGGTCTTTGATTTTGGATGCGACAAAGCATGTGTCCTCAGCTATGAATGTACAACCAGCCTGCAGAAGCAGGTACAAAAACATCTCATGCAAGGAGGAACGTTTCACACGATGGGAGGATTCCTCCCCAGACCATGCAAAGAGTAAGGTCAAAGAACCTATGCCTTTTATTGTTTTTTCTTTTTCTTCCCTTGCAACTGCTTCTCTATCGCAGAGGAAGCAAGTTTCCCAGTAAGCACACTGATTGGTAATCCGGAGGGAGAAAACGTCCACTGCCCGGCTTGAAATACATCTTTCATCGGAGTTTCTATTGCCTTCTTGATCTTCTTGAACCCACTTATCGAAGGTTGAATCTCATTGGTGAAAGACCATCCGGTTATCGCTCCGTCACAGGAATTGGTGAGTTTTTCAATGCTGAGAGGAGTAGAACAGAGAGAGACCACTACATGTTCAGTGAAAGCAGGAAACAGGCTCTTTTCAAAAAGACCTATGATGGTGTTCGTACAAAGGACCTTGAGTTCTTCATACCACCCATCTTGCTGAATGTATTTGGCAAGCCCATAGTCAAAGAGTGTGCTGAGTATGATGCCGCAACAACCTTCAGGAGCAAGAGAAGCATCCCTTACTGCAGGAGAGGAGATTTCATATGTGGTGAGCTCAAGATACTGAACGATATGCTCTTGTAAGGCTTGTCGTTTCTTTTCTCTTGAAAGCTGATCATTCTTTACGATTTTTTCCCACGCCTCAGTCGTCAAAGGCCCCACTCCTTTTGTTGAAAGTGTATGAAACCGATGAGCTCCACAGTGAGCATCTACAAAGGAAGGAGCATAGGAACTTCCCACATACAGCGATAGAATGGAGTTTCCACCTTTTGAATGGTCGAGCAAAACCTTTCTTTTCGAGATGCTCTCTACTAGCCTCTTAGTATCGAGTGTTGAAAGATCAACAGCCTTGTACAGACTTTTCTGATCGGCAGCCCAAACAAGCTTCTTAAAACCAAAGGCTCGTCCCTCTGTATCAACAACACATTTTTCTTGCATATTCACTGAGACTATTTCCGTTTCATTCTCAAAATCAGCACCCCGTTCCATACAATATGATGTCAATTTCTCCACTAGGACACCAGTACCTCCCAAGGGGTAACAGTAATCGAGATAAAGCCCAAAATAACTGAGGGCAAAAAAAGCAGGGGTATCAGTAAAAAAATGTTGGGTGATTACATCGATGAGGGATTGGTCATCTGTAAATTGTTTGAGAAACGCAACGATCGGCTGTGAATACTTCCCTACTTGCTTGATGGTCTTGCGATATCTTGAAAGCCAAGGCAAGAGCGTATGAAGCATGTAATCCTTGTCTGAATAGGAATCGAGAAAAAGCGGATTGTCAATTCCATAGAGGACATCCATAAACTCCATACTCTTTTCAATTTCTTGGATTATTTTCGAAATTTCACCCTTTCTCTGGGGGAATTGGCGTTGCATCATATCTTGATAGGCATAGAGACTCTGTCTATTCACCAAGACTAAAGAGTCATCTCCAAGACCGATGGTAACGTTGTTTTGTA